>CALZIG010000149.1 GCA_945787585.1 uncultured Gammaproteobacteria bacterium
CCAAGCAGACCCACGAAACCATCTTGTGCCATCACCTTAACGCGCTTGTGATTAGCAGTGTTCTTTTGCAGTCGCTTGACATCATTGGGGTGTAATTCAAAAAACCAGCCACGGTCTTTACTGCGTAGATAATGCATCGCAATCAGGGGTGAACCGGGATAGTAGCGCAATGCCGCGCTGCGGTTATGCTCGGCCACCCCGCTGAAATAGCTGGCCAGTTCCGGCCACTCATCGGGCTTCAATCTGCCAATGCCCTTTGTATACTCTTCCAGCTTGGTGGCCTGCTCTGAGCGCAGATTATAAAGCCCGGCCCCGGCATGCGTATCGATATAGTCAAAGGGTGTCTCTTTCTTGACCAGGTGCTCAAGGATTTCGATGAGGACGATATGTTTGATGACATCGGCATAGTTGCCTGCGTGATATAAGTGACGATAACTGAGCAAGATTCTGTTCCTAAATTGGTAAAAAATATCAGCAGACGCTGTAATATGTTGCGCGGCACTCAGTCGTAATCGGTATATTTTTTGGCGTTACCGCGCACTTTATCTACTGGGTATTTTTGCTCATTCACTACCAGTTTTTGATCAACGGCAGCAAGCAGATCGATGTCGAGCTTGTCTGCCATTCGAATCAGGTAGATCTGAATATCTGCCATTTCGTGCGCGACTGCTGTCAACTTTTCCACTGACAGCTGCGCGCTCTGTGCTTCTGTCAGCCACTGAAAGTGCTCGACCAGTTCCGCCGCCTCGGCGATCAGCGCCATCGAGAGGTTTTTAGGTGAGTGGAACTGATCCCAGTCCCGCACATCGGCAAACTGACGTAAACGCAGCTTAAATTCATCGACTGACTCAGTATCCATTAATTAACACTATCCAGGTTAGTATTTTCATACGTCGGACCATTGTAACGTAGAGACGCCTTACAAAAATCCCATTCGCGCCGCAAGTTGATCTCGGGCGGCCATCAATTGTGCATCCCATGAATTCTGCCGTCGCTCTACCGGTGCTGATATCGACAGCCCGGCCAGAGGGCGCTGGCTGGCATCAAGCAGTAATACACCGATACAGCCGACACCAATCTCGGCCTCTTCATCATCAAAGGCGATGCCCGCAGCGGCCGCTTTGGTGCAGTGATCGATCAGCGCATCAACATCCGTCATCGTGTTTTCCGTGAACCGTTGCAGGCCGTTACGCTCAGCATAGTTGCGAATCGCCGCTTCACCCGTCATACCAAGCATCAATTTACCCACCGCAGTCACATGCAGTGGGGCGCGGCTGCCAATGACCTGCTCCACTCGCATCATGCGGTTAGGCACCTTTCGTCCGATATAGATCACCTCGTCTGCCTCGCGTTGCGTGAGGTTGATCGATTCATTCAATTCATCACGCAACGCCGCCATGATCGGCGCGGCGGTTTCCACCAGATCCACCTGCCCCGCGGCGCGATGGCCCAATGCGACCAGTCTGGCCCCAAGGTGGTAACCGTCGCCCTCCCGTTCGACAAACCCATTCTCGATCATTGATGTCAAAATCCTGAACGTGGTCGAGGTGTGCAGCTCGCTCTCGGCTGAAAGAATTTTCAATGTGACCGGCCGGTCATAGCGCGAAATTGCCTCCAACAGCCGCGAAAAACGATCAATTACCTGTATTGTCATCCGTCCCCTCTCATATCAATCGATGCTATGTAGGAACACAGTATACATTTTTCTCGCATTATGAAAACGATACCGTATTGCAAGAATATAAATCATCCCTTACGCTTGCGAAATGCGCTAATAGCGCACAATTGATAATAAGGAAGACGCCATGTCAAACGCACTGAAAAATAGCTCGCCAGCCCCTTTTTATGAAGGCATTCGGCACTTCAATGAGCAGTGGCCAGATTTTGATCAATATGCCAGTGAAGCGGTGATCAAAGCAGGCACAAGTGCGATCAGCGATAGCAGCGCCAAAGCGGCAGCCTATCAAACATTGATGATGGCCGATGCGCTGCGCTATCTGACGTTACAGGTGTGCGGGTCCAAAGGCTCTGGTCATCCCGGTGGCTTTGCCAGTTCTGCTGACGCCTACGCAGCACTGGTAATGCTCGGCCACACCAACATCGTCACCGAAGTGGGCCATCACGCCCCCGGTTTCTACAGCGCGATGTTTCTCGACAGCTCACTGGAAGCGATGGAGATCTACACCGTCAACGATATGATGGCACGCTTCCGCGAACAACACGGTCTGCTCGGCCATCTTTCCGGTGCCATTCCGGGCCTGCTCGCCCCCGCCGGGCCGCTCGGACAGGGCCAGCATTTTGCGATGGCAGGCGCACTGCTGCATCCCGATATCCTGTTTCCGTTCACCCTTGGTGATGGCGGCATGGGCGAACCGTACATCCTCTCGGCGATGATGCACTTCAACACCGCCTATCCAACAACAACCAACTTCCTGCCGACCCTGGTATGGAACGGCTATAGTCAGGAACATCACTCGATGGTATCGCGCATGAGCAACGAAGCGATGACTGCCTACTGGACAGGCCACGGCTTCAAAGAAGTGGTGCTGATCGACGCCAAAGATTTTGACGATGCCGACCAGGAAGGTGCCTATATCGATAGCAGTCGCTTCTCGTTTGAACAGCGCCTCGCCTTTAGTCAGGCAGTGCTAGAAGGTGTTGACCGCGCATCACAGTCTGCACTGAATGGTATCCTCACCTGTTTTATCATCAAACAACTCAAAGGGGCCGGTGTGCACGCAGCAGGCGCGAAGTCTCATAACCTCTACCCAGCTGACACGCTGGATGCAGAGCATATCAGCAGCGCGTTGAAGCGCCGTGCGCTCAGCATTGATTCATGGGAACTGGTGCGTGAAAACTTTATCCGTGCTGGTGGCGGCCCTGCGGTAAAGACTGTCGTCACCGAATTTGAACGGGCGCTGCCTGCACTGGGCGCGCTGCCGTTCAATGAATTTAGCAAAGGTGAAAAGGCGGTCCCTTCCACCGCAATGGGCACACTGGTCGCAGCAGTAGGCAAAGCCGACCCCGGCTACGTAGTGACTAACGCCGATGGCAATGAGGCCTCGGCGATGAAGAACATCAACGACGCATTGAAGATTCGGCACCCGACGACTGATCCACTCTACAATCAGGTGCCAACGGGACAGGTATACGAACCACTGAACGAAGATGCCTGTGCCGGTCTGG
>CALZIG010000150.1 GCA_945787585.1 uncultured Gammaproteobacteria bacterium
ATGAACGCGAGCTGGAACAGATCATGCTCGACTTCTATCATCAGCGTTTCAACATACTGGTTAGTACGACGATTATTGAGAGCGGTATCGATGTGCCCAACGCCAACACCATCATCATGAATCGTGCCGATAAACTCGGCATTGCACAGCTCTACCAGCTGCGTGGTCGTGTCGGTCGTTCGCATCATCAAGCCTACGCCTATCTGATCACGCCACCCAAAAACAGCATGACCAAAGATGCTGAAAAGCGGCTGGAGGCGATCGAATCGATAGAAGAACTGGGCGCGGGTTTTACCCTCGCCACGCACGATCTTGAGATTCGCGGTGCCGGTGAATTTCTCGGTGATGAACAGAGCGGTCATATTCAGGAGATCGGTTTTAGTATGTATACCGATCTGCTGGAGCGCGCCGTTGCGGCACTAAAAGCAGGCAAACAGCCCGAACTGTTGCAACCGCTGCATAGCGGCTCAGAAGTCGACCTCGGTGTACCCGCCCTGCTCCCCGAGGCGTATCTACCCGATGTCCACAGCCGCCTTGTACTCTATAAACGGATCGCCAATGCTAAGGAAAAAGAAGAGCTACGCGAACTACAGGTGGAGATGATCGACCGTTTTGGGCTGCTACCAGAGCCAGCGAAAAACCTGATCGCCGTCACCGAGCTTAAACTCAAAGCCGCGCCAATTGGCGTACGCAAGATTGAGGTAGGCGCGAATGGCGGACGGATCGTCTTTGGCGAACAACCCAATGTCGATCCAATGAAGATCATCAACCTGATCCAGCGCAAACCTAACACCTATAAGCTCGACGGGCAGGAGAAGTTGCGTTTTACGATGTCACTGCCTGATTTACAACACCGTATCGATGCGATTACGGAGTTGCTGGAGAGTGTTGCGAACGACAATTAAAATGAAAAGGCATACTAAGCGTCATCAACTAGCAGACTAAAGGTTGCTCGATAATAGGGATCACCCGAACTCTGTATTACAGGCTGTAGAAACATCTGTTGACTACCAGACTCCGGGTGGTAGAGCTGATAGCTACGCTCTTCCAGCATGACGGTACCCGTATTGCTGAAATAGAGATGAAACTGATCAAGCCGTGGTGCCTTCTGCCCTTTTCGCAGTTCATTCAATTTAAGCCGCGCTAACGGCGTGCCTGCCTCTTCTACGACAAAACTTTCTCCCAGCAGCTGACGCCACTGCTTATGCCTGTCAGTATCTAATGACGTTTTACCTATATCAGGCGCGGCTAATGATAACGCCGGCGAAAGTGCACTAGCGGTTGCACTGGCAGCGCCGGCAATCATAAATGTTCGTCTATTAATCATTGTCATCACCCGTTTATTTAAAACTATGCGTTAATGTGCCGATTCGGGTGCTCGTCTCATCAAAAGGTAAACACCCTGATCTTCACTCATCTTAAATCCAGAACGCTGATAAAGATGCACAGCTGGATTATCGCAAGCCACATGCAGCTCCAGCACCTTCCCTGTTTCATCGGCCTCATTACACAGCTGCTGCAATAGATGGCTGCCGATACCTCGCCCACGCCACGCGGGCAACAGCACCATATCGATAATATTAACTACCTGTTGCCGGCGACTCACCAGCAGCCGCCCAATACCACTTCCATCGACTTCAATGATGTCGTGATCAGCCTGCGGGTAGCGTTCACGAAACTGCTGTTCACGCATGGCGAACTGTGGTTGTAGATGGGCACGACACTGCGAATCATTCCAGCCTGCAAATTGCAACGGCCCCTGGTACTGCTCTATAAACAGCACCTCACATAGCACTCCATCCGCCTGCGTTGCCGGGCGCAGCACAATATCGGCGGGTAGTAGCGATTCAAGTCCATGCCCAGCAGCGTCTCTGCCATTAGCAAGAATCGAATTAGAACTCATTTTCACGGTCAACATATCAGGCAAGCTACGAGCGGGAAGGAAAAATCCCCTGCAATGCGATAATAAAGTTCATGGATAGGTAAGGCTGCATGTTATTGGCCGGCTGACTGCCCCCTGTCACAGCCGTCGTCCCTCCGCCCGCAACCGCAGGCCCCTGATCGCTATAACTGCGCGCGTCGGTCTGGGCCAGCAGTCGCCCGGCAGGATCATTAGAGTCTCCCTCGGCGGCGGTGGCCAGATTAAGGGCGTGAGTATGGGCAGGTAGATTATTTGCGCTCAATGTCGTGGTTTCTGTCCCGCCCTCTCTACCCTGCACATAGTTACTAAGACCAGGGCCTCTCCCAAAACCGACTGGCACTCGACCACGCAGATCCGGCAGTCCGAAAGTTGTCCTGCCATCTCCCCCATACATCGTACCCAGCAGGGAAAAGAGTGCCGTATTTTGATTGATGCCAAGCAGTTGCCCATGACAAAAGGCCCAGCCACGCGGCGCAAAATTCCCTCCAAACATTTTAATTTCACCAAGAAAAGGGTCAGACATAATATGTTTCCTCTAAATTTAATCTCTTATTGTCCAGATCGTAATCTCTATTTAGAAAATGGGTAACTGACAATCCGTCGGCGTATCATTAATCACTCCGGCAGCAAGCACTGTCGATTGCGAAGCAAGCGTCAGATCGAATGTTCCGAAAAACGCCTCAACAACATAATCCGCCACCTGACTATTGCCGCGCAGGTCAAGACAGGTCTGACTGGTGTCATGGTAATTACTCGCCTGCATCGCCAGCTCGGGATTGGCGATATTTTGCAGCACATTATCCGTTACTGTGGTATTTAGTCGAGTGTTGTTAACGCCTGTCAGATCCCGAACCGCAAAGCGAAATCCGGTGTTGAAATCATCCAGGGTATTATTACGCACTTCCATGCTGAATAATGCACCATCAAACTGGCGTACACGCAAACCGGTTAATGTCGAAACCGAATTGCCATTAAGTGTATTTGCATTGATGCGCGCCTCGCTGGTTGCACCATTATCAGATTGAAGATCGATCGTACTACTGATGACACCCACCGCAGACGATGTGATTGTGTTATCGCTGACCGTTAGCCGTGTGTTGTCATCAATACCGCGAAACTGGATACCTTCATGGGTTGATGTAATGCTGTTATTTCCCACGACGATACTGTTGCTGCGCAGCAGTGATGGATCACCATCCGTCATAATCACAACGCCACGAAAGCCGATGTCACTCAGCAGATTACCCTCTGCGACGGCTCCGCCACCGATCAACAGATCCAGCTGACCGTTCTCATTGTCGACCTTAATCGCATCCTGACTAACATTAGCAATCTGTACCCCCTGAACCGTGAGCGACATATCAACAGCGGCAGTGCTGTCGGCATTTAACAGCACAATGCCATCACCCAGATTGCCGGGAACGCCGCTGATCATTCCACCCTGCATATTCAATGTCGCGCTGACACCTGGGTAGAGAAAGATCGCATCATCTGAAATGGTCGAATCGACCAGGTCGACCTGATCGATTATCACGTTGTTCAGCGTAAGCCCAAGCGTCGCCCCATTACCTTCAATCGCGCTCTCACCGCTATTAATGATACTGACATCTTCGAGCACAACACCCAGTGAGTTGTGAATCGCAACACCATCGCCACCGCTACCGTCGATGGTCAAACCAGCAACATAGCTGTTGGCAGCATTACTGATATCCAAAACATCACCCGCAGCATGAGTGATTACCGGGACAGTGCCCGCAGGTGCCAGGTTAATGCCATCCACCACCAGCGGCACCCCCGATCCGGTCACCCGGATACCGGGCTGGGTGAGCGTTAAACCCTGGTCCCTGCCGATAACGGATGTATCCCCGGTAACATAGAGCGTGTCACCGGTAGCGGCAGCATTCTGAGCATCGATTAACGTTGAGAATGGTGAGACTGCGGTGCCGAGCGAGCCACCCGCCGTGTTGTCGACGTACCACACGCGTTCATTCAGGGTGATGGTGACCGTCGCAGTTAGTGTATTGCTGCCGTCGGTTGCTTCATAGGTGAAGCTGTCGCTGCCAAGCTGACCGGGCGCCGGCAGATAATAGAAGGTACCGTCAGGGTTGATCGTTACCGCACCTGTTCCCTGCGTAACGCCACTCACCGTCATGGCATTAGTCGTCGTAGTGTCATTATCGAGCACACTCCCCGCCACCATCACCGCAATGGTACCCGCGGGGGTAACGCCCACCTCTAACGGCGTATTACCTATGGCTGAGTAGCTGTCATCGTTGAGCTGTAGTGTTTGTGGCTGTGGCTGTGGCTGTGGTTGTGGTTGTGTTCCATTGTCATCATCATGCTTACAACCAACAAGCGCGGCTAAAAGACTCAATATAAGAAGCGTTTTAAGCACGGAAGTAGCAGACGGAATACAACTGAATGACTGGCAGTTATTAAACTCCTGCGCTATTGATCTATAAAACATCATTACCAAATCCCCAATCGTGCCTGTCTAGCTTTTTTATTGGCTAGCTTTTTTATTGGTTAGAATACCATGAAGCCACTCATCTTTACACAAAAATGGGTTTCACTATAAAGAGCTGCTTATAGAATTAGTTAACAACATTAACGCGCCCAGAACAGGGGATTTTAACAAGAATAGCGATGTTTATAGATAGCGAATTTACTCAACCAACAGTGACTCGTGAGACACAGGCAACCTGCTCAGATCCTGTTGACCGATACTGAATCGCACCAGAGCCCTGAGCCGCCGACAGCGAAAGCATATTCGAAATACACATGCTGACCCGAAATTCAGATTAATCAGAGACCCCTCTGTTTTTCACACTGATCAACGATTCCGCCAGCTCCATCGGCAGTGGAAAAACAATCGTATTAGAGCGCTCGCCTGCAATCTCAGTTAGCGTCTGCAAGTAACGGAGCTGCAGCGCTTGCGGCTGTTTTGAGAGCGTGTTTGCTGCCTCTAACAATTTTTCTGACGCCTGCATCTCCCCTTCTGCATGAATCACTTTTGCACGGCGGGTACGTTCTGCCTCTGCCTGTTGTGCGATTGCACGAATCATACTTTCA
>CALZIG010000151.1 GCA_945787585.1 uncultured Gammaproteobacteria bacterium
GAATAATGCGGGGTAAATTTACTAAAAGTAGCGCTTTAAATTCATGAATGTCACTGGTGATGAGCTTGGATTTTTTGATAGCATTCTTCAATCGCTAAACGTTTCTGTCTTTCATCGATTGTCCAGTGGCCGTTATCGTAGTATGGCGACGCCGCATTCCTGGGCAGTCAAGTATGTCACGCTTGATAGTGTTGCTGATAATGAGTACGTCATATCAAACGGCTCGCCTTTGTTAGAGTGCTTTGTCGAGTCTGTTGAAGAAAACAGAGTGGAGCATGAGTACTTTGTTGAATCCTCCGGCCCCTGGACAGAATCAAGTGTCATTGGCGAAGACGTCTCTTTTAAGGCGTTTGCGATACACAATGATCGCGGTGATTTTTTGGTGCTACTGAAGTTAGGCAAAGAGTTTTTGGCAGAAAAGGCCAAGCTGCAATATGCACGTGAATCGATGCTGACTGCGGAGGTTCTTGAGCGTGAAGTAAGAAAAAGAACGCATGAAATACGCACGCGCGAGGAAGAGATTGTCATGCGTTTGTTGGCTGCATCAGGCGCGCGTGATGATGAGACCCGCGCGCATGTCAAAAGAATTGGTTTGTATTGCGGGTTAATGGCGAAGTACATCGGCTGGGATGTGCATGAGATTGACGATATCTGTCTGGCGGCCACGATGCATGATATCGGTAAGATCGGTATACCTGATGCGGTGTTTTTAAAGCCCGGAAAATTAGATCGTGAAGAGTGGTCCGTGATGAAGACTCATGCAGAGATCGGGGCCGATATGTTGGGTGGCTCTACAATATCCCTGTTAAAAATGGCCGAAGAGATCGCTCGTTATCACCATGAGCGCTTTGACGGTAGTGGCTATCCTCAAAACCTTAAAGGCGATGAAATTCCGATATCAGCACGCATCACCGCGATTGCCGATGTTTACGATGCGCTGATTCATCGGCGAGTTTATAAAGAGCCGGTGATAGAAAGTGAAGTGGTCAAGGTTATGAAAAAAGAGTCTGGCAAGCATTTTGATCCGGAATTGCTGCAACTATTCTTTGATCACCTGGATGAGATCCGCGATATCAGACTGAGACATCAGGATATGTGACCCGTCGTTTATTTCAATTTTTAACGCAGTCGGGTGCCATATAGCAGTGATAGGGTGATCTCATCTGCACTGAATTTTTTAGGGAAATAGGCCCCTGAAATTTTGGCGGCGTGAATGCTGGCCCCGGTTAAATTGGCGTGTGTCAAATCGATGCCACGCAGATCGGACTGTCGGAAATAGCAACCACTGAAATCGACATTGTCGGCATTGATCCCGCGCAGGTCGATACCGCGAAAATCGCAGTGGGTGAGATCGCCATTAATGCCTGCGGCACGTTGGCTATTGAACTCTTCGATATGGCCTTCACGTAGCAGGCGATAGAGTGGTTCATCAGTTTTCATTTCGGGTTTTTTCGTCATAATGTAATACTCTGGTGTGATCAGGGTGAACGAATGGTCTGCTTGCTGGTTAATACGCGCTTTTATATTACCGTTGAAGGGTGCTTGTGCATAGCGCTAGATGCGCTGAATGAATTTTAGATTAAGCGACGGGTGTTTGGCGTGAATCTATTAAGATTGCTGATAGAATGATATTGATTTTGAATTCCCAATCCACCCATGATGCGGGCACGGAGCCCTTAATGAAGCGTGGTATTAACTTGCGAGTAATGGATGTGGCTCATACCTTGATTAGAAACGTAAACCGACAGCTCAAGCCTGCTAAAAAATGGTTTTTTGCTGGGATGATGGTCTCAGTGTTTTTGGTGGGTGAAGTGCTGGCCAAGGGTGGTCCTCCCGCTGCGCCAGTGACAGTCGGAGATGTCAGTGAGCGGGTAATCGCACCGACGGTGATGGTGGCGGCCAGCATTTTTAGTCGCCTCGATGCAGCGGTGTCCGCGGAGATGGCCGGACGACTATTGTGGTTGGCAGAAGTGGGGGGTACGGTTGCGAAAGGTGACAAGCTGGCACAGATCGACGATACCTCGCGACAGCTGGAAGTGGAGGAGGCCCGCGCAGGTCTCGCGCAGGTCACGGCACGTCTGACCTTTTTTGAAAAAGAGTTGAAGCGTCTCAATAGCCTCGCGCAACAGAACAATGCCGCACGTACCCAGTTAGAACAGACAGAATCAGATCGTGATGTGGCGCGTGCCGATCTGACGGCCGCGAAGGTGCGGGTTAAGCTGGCACAGGATCGAGTGGCCCGTAGCGTGCTACTTGCACCATTTAATGGCACCGTCGCGCAGCGTTTGATGCAGCCTGGTGAGTGGGCCGACAGTGGGGCGGGGGTGTTACGACTGGTGGACACGGAGGAGTTGGAAGTGCGCACGATGGTGCCGTTGTCATCTTTGGGGTTTCTTACTAAGGGGGCAGTATTGAATGTCCAGCTGGGTGGTGTAACGCATCCAGCGCACGTGCGTTCACTGGTGCCGGTGGGTGATCGTGAGTCTCGCCTGATGGACCTGCGGCTCGATATCGACAATAGCCCGTGGCCTGCGGGGCAAAGTGTGCGTATCGAAGTGCCGACGGCACGTGCGATGAAGCTGCTGACAGTGCACCGCGATGCAGTCGTCATGCGTCGTAGCGGCGCCTATCTCTACCGCGTGACGGCAGACAATATGGCAGAACGGGTGGATGTTACCCTCGGGGTTGCTGATGGCGACTATATTCAGGTATTGGGGGGGCTGGCGGCGGGTGATCGCGTGGTGACTGTCGGCAATGAGCGCATGCGGCCGGGCCAGCGGGTCAAGGTCAGTGGCGATGAAGCTGATAGTGATGCACCGCAGAAAAAGTGGCAGCAGGGAAGTAAACAGGGCGGAGCAGCCGAGTGAACTTAACGCGTCTTTCACTCAGCAACCCGGTCGCGGTTGCGGTCGCATTCCTGCTGGTGGTGATGTTTGGGCTGATCAGCCTTGAGCGCTTGCCGATCCAGCTAACGCCGGAGGTGCAGGAACCGGAGATCAGCATAACTACTGCCTGGCGTGCCGCGGCCCCGGAAGAGGTCGAGGCTGAAATTATCGAACCTCAGGAAGATGCACTGCGCGGCTTGCCCGGCGCGACTCGAATATTATCTGAGGCGAGTCGCGGCAGTGGCAAGATTACGTTGACCTTTGTGGTCGGGACAGACATGCAGCGCGCGTTGCTGGAGGTGTTAAACCGACTCAACCGCGTCGCCAAATACCCGGCCGATGCGAACGAGCCAGTGATCAGCTCGGTCGGCGGCGATAGCCGTCCGATTGCGTGGTTCATCATCAAACCGATTGAGGGCAATGATCGTCCCATCGCCTCCTATCAGGATTATATCGAAGAGGTGGTGCAGAGCCGTTTTGAACGTGTACCCGGAGTGGCGATGTCTGAGGTGCGCGGGGGGCGCGAGAATGAGCTGCGCATTACATTTGATCCGTACAAAGCCGCCAGCCTTGGGATTCAACTGCCGGATGTAGTGAAGCTCGTCGGGGCCGAGGACGTTTCGGCCGGCTTTGCCGATGTGGGCAAGCGTCGTTACACCGTGCGTTACACCGGTGCCTATGGGGCAGAAGACCTCGGGGAAATGGTGTTGAAGTGGCGTGAAGGCAGTCCGGTCTACCTGCGTGATGTGGCAAAGGTGGGGGTCGAAATGGTGGACCGCAACAGCTTTGTGATTCAGAACGGTTTGCCTGCGATGGCGGTCAACGCCCATCGTGAAACGGGTGTAAATGTCCTGCAGGTGATGGACGGCCTGCGCGAGGCGGTGGCCGAACTGCGTGCAGGGCCGCTGCAACGGGCCGGTCTGTCGCTGGAACAGGTCTATGATGAGACGATCTACATCGACCGTTCGATTGCGATGGTGACCGGCAATCTGGCTTTCGGCATTCTGCTGGCGGTCGGTGTGCTGTGGTGGTTCTTCCGTAAGTTTCGCGCCACGATGATGGTGGCGTTGGCGATCCCGGCCTGTGTACTGGGGAGCTTTATCGTACTCGATGCAGTGGGGCGTTCGTTGAATGTAATCTCACTGGCAGGGCTCGCCTTTGCGGTGGGCATGGTGCTCGACGCGGCGATTGTGGTGCTGGAAAATATTGTGCGGTTGCGTGAAAAAGGGGTCTCTGGTGAAGAGGCGTCTGCCATCGGCACGAGCCAGGTATGGGGCGCGCTGCTGGCCTCGACCGCGACCACCGTGGCCATCTTTCTACCCGTGGTATTTCTCGCCGATGAAGCGGGGCAGCTGTTTGCCGACCTGGCGCTGACGATTGCCGTGGCCGTCTGCTTTTCATTGATAGTCGCGGTGACGGTGCTGCCCACTACCGCCATGAGCTGGTTACGCGAAGCGGAGATGAAAGACCCGCATGCCCACTGGTGGCGTGCGATGACCGCTGGCGTGATGCGGATCACCGGGCCGCGGGTGCGTCTGTTCTGGATTATCGGTCTGTTGACCATTCCGATGGCGCTGGTCTATCTGATGTTTCCCAAGACTGACTACCTGCCGGAAGGCAACCGTAATCTGGTCTTCAGTTTCATTAATCCACCGCCGGGCGCGAACGTTGATTTTATGGAACACGAGATGGGCCAGAAAGTGGCCGATGCGATGGCGCCTCATCTTACCGGTGAAAAGCAGCCGCATGTCGATAACTACTTTTTTGTGACCTTCCCGCGCGGCATGTTTATGGGCGCACGCACCGTTGTGCCGGAAGAGACCGGGCAGCTGGTACCGTTGATTAACGGCGTCATTGCCAGCTTTCCCGATACCATCGGTTTTGCCTTTAAGGCCTCGCTGTTTGGTGGGCTGGGCGGTGGCCGCGCGATCGATATCGATATTCAGGGGCGTGATCTGGAGGCGCTACTACAGGCGGGCGGCGCAGGTTTTATGGCGGTACGCGAGGCCTTTGGTACCATGCCGCGGCCCTATCCGGGGCTGGATCTGGCCGAACCGGAATTGCGCCTGGTGCCGGATGAACGCCGTATCGCCGAGGTGGGGTGGAATCGTGGCGATATGGGCGGCATCGCCCGCGCACTCGGCGATGGCCTCTATGTGGCAGATTATTTTGATGGCGAGAAACGGCTGGATGTGATCCTGCGCAGTGAGGGGTGGACGACGCCAGAAGCGCTCGAGTCGATCCCGCTGATGACGCCGGATGGCGGTATTCAATCATTGGGCGAACTGGTGGATGTGGTGCGTACCGCAGGTCCTGATCAACTACGGCGGATCGACCGCCGCCGCACAGTCACACTGCAGGTGCGTCTGCCGGAGGGGATGTCAGTCGAAGAGGGGATGGAGCTGATCAAGACGAAAGTGACCCCCGTGATTGAAGCGGTGTTGCCCGAAGACGGCTTCATTCGTTACGCCGGTTCGGCGGATAAATTGAAGACCACGCTCGCCAATATGGCCGGATCATTTTTGCTGGCGATTGCGATTCTTTATCTGTTGATTAGTGCGCTGTTTCGTTCATTTCTGGATAGCCTACTGGTGCTGTTGACGATTCCGCTGGCGACCGTGGGCGGCGTGGCGACACTCTATCTGATGAACCTGTTGGGTATCGCGCAGTCGATGGACCTGCTGACGATGATCGGCTTTGTGATCCTACTGGGACTGGTGGTCAACAACGCGATCCTGCTGGTGCACCAGACCCGTAGCGCAGAGCGTGAAGGGCTGGCGCGCCGAGATGCGGTGGAGCAGGCGGTTCAGCTGCGTTTGCGGCCAATTCTGATGAGCACCCTGACCAGTATTTTTGGTATGTTGCCACTATTGCTGATCCCCGGCGCTGGCACCGAACTCTATCGAGGCCTCGCCGGGGTGATCGTTGGCGGGATGATGCTCAGCACGATTTTCACACTGATTTTGCTGCCGAGCCTGTTGCGGCTTGGTGAGCAGAAAATCTCCCCTGAGAATGCATTACGGGTAGAAAGTCGTACCACGTGATCGGGGCTAGTTTCGGGCATCCCTTTTATTGAATAGTTTTGGTTCAAAAAAGGATGTCTCAAAGTGTGACGAGGGTCTCGAATGGGCATTGAACGTGATCAAGGATCCTTAAAATATATATTGTGATATGGGTGCAGACGCCGATAGCAGAGATAAGTGTGACCACCTTATTTAGCAATGTTATTGCGCACTGTAAAAATCGATAGTTGAGTCCGTTGTGTATTTTAAGGAAGTACTAAGATGAATGTTGAAAAGCCCAATGAGCCATTATTGAATATCAAGGCACGGATTGCCAAGCTTGATCGCCTGCCTACGATGCCAAAGATGGCGCAGGAAGTGATTCAGTTAGGCGCAAACCCACAGGCGTCGATCAGTGATCTGGTCAAAATCGTTGAAATGGACCCGAGTTTAGCAGCGCAGGTGATGCGCTATGCCAGTTCACCTTTTTTCAGTTATCGCGGCAAGGTTGATTCAGTGCACACCGCAGTTTCACGTGTGCTGGGGTTTAGTATGGTGATGAATCTGGCGCTGGGGGTCACCACTGCCCGACCATTTAAACTACCGAAGAATGTACCGCTTAATATCGATGCTTTCTGGCGCCATGCCATTTATAGTGCAGCACTGACGCAAGCGTTGAGTGGTGAACTGGCGGATGACGTACGGCCACCTGCGGGCCTTGCCTACCTCGCGGGTCTGCTCCATAATTTTGGCCATTTGCTGGTGGGCCATCTATTTCGTAAAGAGTTTCTGATCCTGAATAAATTCATCATTGCCGAGCCTGAAAAGGAGTTGGTGGAGATTGAAAAGCAGATTTTCGGTTATGAACATGGTCAGATTGGTGCCTGGTTGATGCATGTCTGGAAACTCCCTGAGGAGCTAATCGTGGCGACCAGAGAGCATAATAATCTTAATTATCAGGGGCAGCATGCGATCTATCCACAACTGGTCGCGTTGTCAGATCGGCTGTTGAAAGAGTACGATATCGGGGATGCGCCAAATAGTAGTATCCCTCAATCCCTGTTGCAGTCGCTTGATATTGGTGACTATCAGGCACGTATGGTAGTGAATCGTGTGATGGAGGGGTGTGAAGGGCTGGATACCATGGCGCGTCAACTGGCCTCCTGAGCGACGCGTACTAACAACAAACTGTTTAATGCAAAAGGCCTTCCTTAAATTAGGGAGGCCTTTTTTGATTGTGCCGATTTATTATTTACCCGAGCTGATGTTCTACCTGAGACTGTTGCTTTGTGAGTCATCCATCTCTTCCTCAATGCTCAGGCCGCCAGCTTGACTCGGCGCATCACCGGCACTGCCAAGGTCTTTTTCTTCGAGACTGATGCGTAGGCGCAGATTGTTTTGTGAATCGGCATTACGCAACGCTTCATCCAGTGAAATACGACCGTCTTTATAGAGTCTATAGAGTGCCGTGTCGAAGGTTTGCATGCCGACGTTTTCAGATTTTTTCATGACCTCTTTGATCTGGTTTATTTCACCTTTAAGAATCAGGTCGTTGATCATCGGGGTGCCGAGCAGGATTTCGATCGCGGCTGCGCGCTTACCATCGAGTGTCGGTACCAGCCGTTGCGACACGATGCCGCGTACATTGAGTGACAGGTCCATCAGTAACTGATTACGACGCTCTTCGGGAAAGAAGTTAATGATGCGATCGAATGCCTGGTTAGCGTTGTTCGCATGCAGGGTTGAGATCGCAAGATGACCGGTTTCAGCAAAGGCGATGGCGTGTTCCATCGTATCGCGATCTCGAATCTCACCGATCAAAATGACGTCGGGTGCCTGACGCAGCGTGTTCTTGAGCGCTTCTTCATAGGTCAGCGTGTCGACGCCGACTTCACGTTGGTTAATGATCGATTTTTTATGTTTATGGACAAATTCAATCGGGTCTTCAATCGTAATGATGTGCCCTGCGCTATTGGTGTTGCGATAGTCAATCAGTGCGGCCAGTGAGGTGGACTTACCGGAACCCGTGGCACCTACGAATAGTACTAGCCCTCGTTTTTGCATGATGAGTTTGCTGAGGATTGGCGGCAGTCCCAGATCCGCAGCCTGTGGAATATCGGTCTTGATATTACGGATAACGATACTGATCTGATTACGTTGCTGGAACAGGTTGATACGAAAGCGCCCGATGCCCGGTTCAGAGATTGCAAGATTCATTTCAAGGGTTTTTTCAAATTCGCTCTGTTGTTCAGGGTTCATCAGCTGATAGGCGATTTCCTTGGCGCGCAGAGGGTTGATCGCAGTCTTTTCAAGTGGGGTTAAGGTGCCCTGTATTTTGGCACTGACGGGGGCGCCGACGGCGACATATATATCAGAAGCGTCTTTTGCGACCATAAGTTTTAGATAGTCATTAAGTTCCATTCTTTTTCCCTGAAAGCAGTCTTATTGGTAATGCAGCGCATGCAAAAATCTATCGACCAGACGAGGGGGTAACTTGAGGGTGTTGCGGTAATCGCAACGATGCAATCGTTTGTATGGTTGCTTGTTTTACATCGTATTTTGTGGTGTATGATAGGGCGTATTGTGGTGCTATATCTGCATCTTCACCCTTTGTGAATACATCAAATTATGGTTAATCCTGAAACAACTGAGTTGAGCGCGCATCTGGCAGCGCTTTTCCCCGGTACCTTCCCACCCGTGCTACGTCGTCAGGTGGTGGTGCACTGGGAAAATTATCTCGAGCGTATTGCGGAAACCGACATTGAGCCGCCTCTCAATGCCGACTTTCTCAAGGTGTTATGCCAGGTGTGGGGTTATAGCGAGTTTGTCGCCAGTAGTTGTGTCAGCCACCCTGAGTTGTTTGACGATTTACTGCACGGCGGTGATCTGTTGATCGATTATCGTGTCGATGAGTACCGACGTAAGCTAACGACATCGCTAGCCACGGCAAACAATGACGACGAGCTGGGGCAGGTGCTACGCCGTTTTCGACGTTACGAAATGGTACGTATTGCGTGGCGGGATCTAGCAGGCTGGGCATCGTTGGATGAGACATTGCGCGACCTTTCGTCGCTGGCAGATAGCTGCCTGGACGGCGCGTTAGCTAAACTGCATGCGTGGCAATCGAAAGAGGTGGGGGTGCCGACCGGTGAGACGTCGCACCAGCCGCAATCACTGGTGGTGCTGGGAATGGGGAAATTGGGGGCGAATGAGCTCAATTTCTCATCCGATGTTGATCTGATCTTTGTCTTTCCTGAGGCGGGTGAGACGCAACACAAAAAGGGTTCCATCAGCAACGAAGAGTACTTTACCCGGCTGGGACGACGTTTAATCAGTGTGATTGATGATGTCACCGCAGAAGGGTTTGTCTTTCGGATTGATATGCGGCTGCGCCCTTATGGTGAGAGTGGTGCATTAGTGATGAGTTTTGATGCGCTCGAAGAGTACTATCAGTCGCAGGGGCGGAATTGGGAGCGCTACGCGATGATTAAGGTGCGTCCGGTGGCGGGCGATCTTGCGCAGGGCGAAATATTACTCAAAATATTACGTCCCTTTATCTATCGTCGTTACCTCGATTTTGGTGCCTTTGCCGAACTGCGAGAAATGAAACGGATGATCCGTCAGGAGCTGGAGCTCAAAGGGGCGCAGGACAATGTCAAACTGGGCCTCGGCGGGATTCGTGAAGTGGAGTTTATTGGCCAGGCGTTTCAGTTGATCCGCGGTGGCCGTGAGCCAGAACTGCAACAACGATCGATTCTGGCCGTATTACGCCAGCTGGCGTTGAGTAACTATCTTCCCACGTATGTGATTGATGGGCTGATTGACGCCTACTGTTTTCTGCGTGCAGTGGAAAATCGGTTGCAGGAGTATGACGATAAGCAGACGCATCAACTGCCGAGTGATGATGAGGCACGTCACCGCTTAGCGCTGTCGATGGGGTTTGCAGACTGGTCAAAATTTTCAGCCGTACTGACTAAAAAACGTCGCCTCGTAGAGACTCATTTTGAGCAGGTATTCGCCGCACCGCAGACCGAAGATGATACGTCGAGTCACGCTAATGAGACCCTTGCAGCGGTGTGGCAAGGGCAGATCGACGACGCGCATGCGGAAACGATTCTGCAAAACTATGGCTATAACGATAGTGCCGAAGTGTTGCGTCGTATCGCGCAGTTAAAACAGGGGATGGCCCGTCGCATGTCCGGCCCGGAAGGGCAGACGCGACTGTATCAACTGATGCCTTTGATACTCGCATCCGTGGCAAACATTGATGACTCGCAGCCAGCCTCATCGCGCTCGATAATGGCAAGCCCAGATGAGACGTTGATTCGCGTGCTGAATCTGGTTGAGGTGGTCGCACGGCGCACCGCTTATCTATCGCTGCTGGTCGAAAATCCGATGGCGTTGTCGCAACTGGTGCGTCTCTTTGCCGCCAGCCCGTGGATCGCTGAGTTGTTGAGTCAGCACCCGATATTGATGGATGAGCTACTGGATCCGCGAACCCTCTATGCGCCCCCTTCTCAGGCGCAAATGACGCAGCAGTTACGCGCCGAGCTGGCGGCGGTACCGGCAGGTGATCTGGAGCGCCAGATGGACGTGATGCGCGACTTTAAACAGGCCAATGTGTTGCGGGTCGCCGCTGCGGATCTGATGGATGCGCTGCCCCTGATGGTGGTCAGTGACCATCTTACGTGGCTGGCCGAGGCGCTATTAAGGGAGGCGTTGACGCTCACGGCGGAACAGTTGCGGATGAAAAATCGCAAAAAAGGGAAAAAATCAAAGCACAAAGGGGTGCCGAGTGGGTTTATCGTGGTCGCTTATGGCAAGCTGGGCGGGATTGAGCTGGGGTATGGTTCGGATCTTGATCTGGTCTTTATTCACGCCACGCCACGGGAGAGTGACAGCGGCATCTTTTTTACCCGTCTTGGACAGCGTCTGATTCATATGTTGAACACATTGACACCAACCGGGGTACTCTATGAAGTCGATATGCGCCTGCGTCCCAACGGTGAATCGGGACTACTGGTGAGTGATATCGCGGCCTTTGAGGAGTATCAGCGCCAAGATGCGTGGACCTGGGAACATCAAGCGCTGGTACGCGCACGTGTGGTGGCCGGTGACCCGGTCCTGGCGCAGCAGTTTGAGCAGGTTCGGCGTGAGGTGCTTTCTCGTCCTCGAGTCGAGGCGACGCTGCGTCAGGAGGTGCGTGAGATGCGCGAACGGATGCGTCAGGAGTTGGCCGCCACTGGTACAGACACCTTCGATATTAAGCAGGATGCCGGGGGCATTGCCGATATCGAATTTATGGTTCAATTTGGAGTGTTGCGTTGGGCGCATGACCATCCTGAACTGATTGAATTTACAGATAATATTCGCCTGCTCGAAGGCTTTGGGCGGTGTGGCCTGATGTCAGATGCCGAGGTGCAGTTATTGAGTGACGCGTATCGCGCTTATCGCGCCAGTATTCATCGTTTTGCATTGCAGGAGCAGCGCGCGCTGGTCAATACCGAGGAATTTGCCAAATTCCGCGCAGGCGTGGTGGCGCTGTGGCAGCGCTGGATGGGTGCTAGTTGAGCTAGATTTTGATGGTGCAGGGACGATTGCAAAAATAATGGGCCAGAAAGTGTTTCAGATCGTGAAAAGCAGTGACGATTTGGCTACAATTGCCCCCTTTGATTTAATGAGCGACGGACAGTAGTTTATGAGCATGGTAAATATGGATGATCGTGATGGTGTGATCTGGATGGATGGGGCGATGGTGCCGTGGCGCGATGCCAAGGTGCATGTTCTGACCCATACACTCCATTATGGTCTGGGGGTTTTCGAAGGGGTGCGTGCCTACAAGACAGACAAGGGACCTGCGATCTTCCGCCTTAAAGAACACACGGATCGGCTCTTTCGTTCGGCGCATATCCTCAAGATGCCGATGCCGTATGATAAAGCGACCATCAATGAAGCCACGCTAGCGGCTGTACGTGACAACAATCTGGAATCGGGCTATATCCGCCCCATGTGTTTTTACGGTTCCGAAGGAATGGGGCTGCGCGCGGATAATCTCAAGACGCATGCGATGGTGGCCGCGTGGTCATGGGGCTCCTACATGGGCGACGAAAATATGGAGAAAGGGATTCGTGTCCGTACCTCTTCGTACAATCGTCATCACATCAACGTGACGATGTGCAAGGCGAAGTCGAACGGCGCTTATATTAATTCTATTCTGGCGCTCAATGAGGCGCTGGAGTGTGGCTGCGATGAGGCGATGCTGCTTGATACGGACGGTTATGTCGCTGAAGGGAGTGGTGAGAATATTTTCCTGGTCCGTGATGGGATACTCTACACTCCAACCCTGACGGCCGCGCTCGATGGCATTACCCGCGCTACGATTATGCAGATTGCGGCAGAGCAAGGGCTTGAGGTGCGCGAAAAACAGATCACCCGTGATGAGGTCTATGTTGCAGATGAGGCCTTTTTTACCGGTACGGCGGCGGAAGTGACCCCGATTCGGATTGTTGATGGGCGCGACATTGGCAGCGGTACCCGCGGTCCAATTACCGAAAAGTTGCAGGCGCTCTATTTTGATTATGTGCATGGTCGTCGCGACGACCATCCGGAATGGCTGACGCTGGTTTAGCTGTTGGTTTAACCTGTTATGAGGAGATTGCCGTTGTGAGTAATGTTGTTGAAGGGCCGATTGAAGCCAATGCGCAAAACCGTTATGAAGTGACAGAGGCGGACCTGCCACTGCACTGCCCCATGGATGGCATGAGCCTGTGGAATTCACATCCGCGCGTTTTTTTGCCGATTGAGGATGATGGCGGTGAGTCAACCTGTCCCTATTGCGGGGCGCATTACGTGCTCAAGAAATAGCAGGTTACTTCTGCTGGTAGTCGGCGTAGGACTTCTCTTCGATCAGTTCTGAGCCCAGTTTTTCATTGAGCAGCCGTTTGATCGCGGCGCGTTTGTCATTGGTCACGTACACGGCGCGCGCCAGTTCAATAAAGCGTTGGTCGAATTCCCCCGCGAACTCTTTATCGCGAATATCGTCTTCAATCTTCCACAGGGTTTCGTTGACCGCTTTAAGCTCCGCCATTTCAGCGCTGATGTCGATCTCTTTTGGCAGGGTTTCGGCGCAGATATCGCGCAGGATGTTTAGTTCGTGATTGATGTTGATCAGTTTGGCGGCATCTTTGATCTGCGCAGCTTTGATTTCGAGGATGGTGATTTTATCGAGGCATTCGCCTGCAGAGACTGATACGCGGATATCCATGTGTTTCCCGATGTTGGTGAAATGTGAGAAAGGTGATTATATACGGCTGTGGCATTCTGTACAGAGATTGCAGCCGATACGCCTGCAATCTGCCGTGTGGATTGGTATCATACAGCAACGTTTATACATGAATGAATCAGAAGTTTCTAAATAGAGCAAAGTCGCGCAACGCATATGAAAGTCAATATTCCCTCATTTGAGGCCGTTCGAGTGCTGGTGGTGGGCGATCTGATGCTGGATCGTTACTGGTATGGTGATACCTCACGTATTTCGCCCGAGGCACCGGTGCCGGTGGTGCGTGTCGGCGATGCGGAAGAGCGTCCCGGCGGTGCGGGTAATGTCGCGCTTAATATTGCAACACTCGGTGGCCGCCCGATGGTGATGGGGCTGACAGGTACCGATGAAGTGGCTAATGTACTACAGGCGCGTCTTGAGTCGGCAGGTGTCAAATGTGCCTTTGAGCAGGACGATGCCTATACGACCGTGACCAAGCTGCGCATTATGAGTCGGCACCAGCAGCTGATTCGGCTCGATTTTGAAGAGCGCTTTAATGGCCATGATTATGCCGCGATGCAGCAGCGTTATGAGACATATCTGGCGGAGGTTGATGTCGTGGTGCTCTCTGATTATGGCAAAGGGACACTGAATGCGGTGGAAGGGCTGATCAGTGCCGCGCGTGCCGCAGGCAAGCATGTGCTGGTTGATCCGAAGGGGTCAGACTTTAAAAAATATCGTGGTGCGACACTGATTACACCAAACCTGGCTGAATTTGAGGCGGTAGTGGGTGCGTGTCCCAATGATGAAGCGGTGGTATCGAAGGGCGAGGCGTTACGCGCTGAGCTTGGCCTCGATGCATTATTAATTACCCGTGGCGAAAAAGGGATGACGCTACTGTGTGAAGGCAAAGCGGCACTGCATCTGCCGACGCGTGCGCAGGAGGTCTATGATGTGACCGGCGCAGGCGACACGGTGATTTCAGTGCTGGCGGCCGCCGTTGCGGCAGGGCAGTCGTTGGCCGATGCCACCGCGCTGGCCAATCTCGGAGCGGGCGTTGTAGTGGGTAAACTGGGCACCGCGAGTGTAACGGTGGCGGAGCTACAGTCCGCGATGCGTGCGCAGGATGAGGTCGAGCAGGGTGTTGTCGATGAACATCATCTGGAGAAACTGGTCAGAGATGCGCAGTCCCACGGTGAGACGGTGGTGATGACTAATGGCTGTTTCGATATCCTGCATGCAGGCCACGTCTCTTATCTGACTGAGGCGCGCAAGCTGGGCGATCGCCTGATCGTTGCTGTAAATGATGACGCCTCTGTGAAACGGTTGAAGGGTGCATCGCGACCGGTAAATAGTCTGCCGCAACGCATGGCGGTATTGGCCGGGCTTGCGAGTGTTGACTGGGTGGTGCCCTTTTCTGAAGAGACGCCCGAGCGATTGATCTGTGATGTGATCCCCAATGTGCTAGTAAAAGGGGGGGACTATCGTCCGGAAGAGATCGCCGGTGGGCAGTGTGTGATTGAAAATGGCGGCACAGTCGAGGTATTGAACTATATCGAAGGCTGTTCGACCAGTAATGTGATTGATGCGATTCGACATGGTGTTGAACAGCATGCGGAATAAGATAAGCGCCGAATTGAGATCAGGATTGAAACCAGAGTTGAAACCAGGGTTGAGGCTAGATTGAGGATGGATAGATGATAATTGTGACCGGCGGTGCGGGCTTCATAGGCAGCAATATTGTCAAGGCGCTGAACGGGCGTGGCCGTGAAGATATTCTGGTGGTGGATGATCTCAAGGAGGGCGCCAAGTTTCGCAATATCGCCGATTGTGAGATTGCCGATTACTGGGATAAAGATGATTTCCTGGCGTTTATCGAGAGCGGCAAAAACTTTCCTGTGACGGTCGATGCGATCTTCCATGAAGGCGCCTGTTCTGCGACGACAGAGTGGGATGGCCAGTATATGATGCGTAACAACTTTGAGTATTCAAAGGCGTTGTTGCACTACTGTCTGGAACATAAAGTCCCCTATCTGTACGCCTCATCGGCATCCGTTTACGGTGCAGGCCCTAACTTTAAAGAGGCGCGCGAGTTTGAAGAGCCGCTGAATGTTTATGGCTACTCGAAGTTTCTGTTTGATCAGTATGTGCGCCGTATCCTGCCCGGTGCCGAGAGTCAGGTGGTTGGATTTCGTTATTTTAATGTCTACGGCCCGCGTGAGCAGCATAAGGGCAGTATGGCGAGTGTCGCCTTTCATCTGAATAATCAACTGCTCTCCGGTGATGGCACTGTGCGTCTGTTTGAAGGATGTGATGGCTATGATGACGGCGAGCAGCGTCGCGATTTTATCTATGTCAGCGATGTCGTTGATGTCAATCTGTGGTGTTTAGAGAACCCCGGCTGCTCCGGTATTTTCAATCTCGGTACCGGTCGTAGCCAGAGTTTTAACGATGTGGCCAATGCGGTGATCAGTTATCACAACAAAGGGCGGCTTGAATATATTCCCTTCCCCGATCATCTCAAGGGGAGCTATCAGAGCTTTACCGAGGCAGACATGGGGGCGTTGCGTGCCGCGGGTTACACCGCTGACTTTAAGACGGTTGAAGCGGGTGTGCACGCCTATTTAGCGTGGCTGAATCGTTGATCGAGAGCGGTTTTGATGTGGGTTTTACAGGGCGATAATGGCGTCGTCTGAACCTCTGCGCCTGCTGGTGGTCGGGCCATCATGGGTGGGCGACATGGTGATGGCGCAGAGCCTGTTGATGACTTTGCAGCAGCGATCCCCTGCTGCACTGATTGATGTCGTTGCGCCAAAATGGTCGGGTGATCTATTGGGGCGTATGCCAGAAGTGAATGATTATATCGAGATGCCGTTAGCGCAGGGACAGTTTGAATTGGGTGTACGTTACCGACTGGGCAAGTCGTTGCGGACGCGCGGTTATGATCAGGCGTTCATCATCCCACGTTCCTGGAAGTCGGCAGTGGTGCCTGCGGCAGCAAAGATTCCACAACGTACCGGCTATCGGGGTGAAATGAGATACGGTTTGCTCAACGATATACGTCCACTCGATAAGGGAATGCTCACGCAGACGGTACAGCGCTATGTCGCGTTAGGCTTACCTGCGGATGCTCCATTGCCACCGACGACGATACCGCAACCTCATTTAACGGTGGACCCGGAAAATCAGGCCGCATTGATGGCGCGTTTGGCGCTCGACGGGAGCGCCCCTGTGGTCGGTTTGATGCCGGGCGCCGAGTACGGCCCTGCGAAGTGCTGGCCGATTGAGTATTATGGCGAACTAGCGAATCGTTTGATCGCCGATGGTTATCAGGTGTGGCTGTTTGGTTCGCCGAAAGATCGGCCGAGTTGCGCTGGCATTGCAGCGATTGCGCCGCAGGTGGTCGACCTCTCTGGTAAGACCGCGCTGGTCGACGTTGTCGACTTGATCGCGCGATGTAAATTAGTGGTCTGTAATGATTCTGGTCTGATGCATATTGCCGCTGCCACGGGACGTCATGTGGTGGCACTCTACGGTTCGTCCACGCCCGTTTACACGCCACCGCTGACGTCGTCTGCCGATGTCTGTTATTTAGGACTGGCATGCAGTCCCTGTTTTGAACGTGAGTGCCCGTTGCAAGATCCCGCAGCACAACTGGGCTGTCTGACGGGCATAACGGTTGATAGTATCTTTGACTGTTGTCGGAAAGTGCAGTGGTAGTCGGCGCTAACAATATGCCGCTAGTGGCTGGTATGGCAGAGTGGCGAGCGCGTATTGTTTATGCGTTGCTGTTTCTGTTCCCGCTGTTTGGCGCCAGTCTGGATCACTGGTTGAGCGGTATCTTTGCGGTGATTTTTCTGCTTTCACTGATCTGTCTGTTTACTCGAGCACCTTCACCGCTCTTTGCGGAAGAGCGCTGGTTGCTCTATCTGGTGGCGATCTATTTTGCGACCTTTCTGCTCTCTGCGTTCGCCAATGGCTGGACTGACATACAGACGCGCTATCTGGGGGTTGAGATCCGTTATCTCGCGGCTGTCCCAATTTATCTGATGTTACGTCGCTTCCCGGATACGGTTCACTGGTTGCTGCTGGGTAGCCTGCTGGCGGGTGTAGTGCTTGCCGCACAGGCCTACTGTGATGTGTATGTGCTGAATAAGATACGCGCATGGGGGGTTTATAGTCCGAATCTGTTTGGCCCCTTTGCCGCACTGATTGCCGTATGGGCGTTAGTGGTGTGGCAAGCTAATAGCAAGGTATTGGGAAGGGTGGCGTGGTTGTTACCGCTAGTGTTTTTATTAGCGCTGGCGGCGGTTGTCCTTTCAGGATCGCGTGGTGCCTACGTGGGCATGATCGCGATGCTTGTTGTCTGGGTATTGATCTCGCTGCGCCATTGGCAGCGCCCCGGTGCCATTCTGCTGTTGTTGCTGAGTGTGATTGGGGCTTATTACTCGGTTGATAATATTAAAGAGCGTGTTGATAAAGCGACCTCCGAGATTGAGACATATCTGTCGATCGATCATCTTGAGGCCTATGATGGGGTTGTGATCGGTAACGTGCATCGCCTTGAGATCTGGCGTACCGCCATCCTGATCTTTAAGGATGCGCCAGTGGTGGGTATCGGGCGTGGTAACTATGAGCGGGTCGCGGATGAATACGTGGCGAAGGGGCTGGTTCATCCGATGGGCGCAAAGGCGGGTCATGCGCATAATGCCTATTTAGATGTATTGGCCTCAAGAGGGGTAATTGGTTTTATAGTCTTTATGGCGATGCTGTTATACCCGCTCTACTATTTTTACAGTACCCGTCGACTTTCTCCTTTTAGTGCAATGCTGGGGCTAACCCATATTATTGGTTTTATGACCTTCTCCGTGACGGATGCATCGACCTTTATTAAAGGTAATTTTGCATCGCTCTTCTTATTGTATCTGATTGTCTTTTTTTCATGGCATGTTTCAAAAGTACGTGAGGCCCAGAAATAATGGCTTCCATTTCGGCAGTACTGATTGTCAGAAATGAGTCCGAGATACTGGCGGATTGCCTTACCGCGCTCGACTGGGTGGATGAGATTGTGGTGCTGGATGGCGGCAGTGAAGATGACAGCGTTGCCATTGCCCAGCGTTTTACTGACAAGGTATTTGTAGCCACTGACTGGCAGGGGTTTGGCGTACAGCGTCAGCGTGCGCAGCAACACGCCACTAGCAACTGGGTCTTTATGATCGATGCCGATGAGCGCGTCACCCCTGAATTAAAACAGGAAATTACCGCGGTGGTGGCGAGTGACCCGCAACAGCATGTCTATCTCGTGCCGATTCTGCCGTGGTGTTTCGGCCGTTTTATCCGTCACAGTGGCTGGTACCCTGAGCATAAAATTCGCCTCTATCCGCGATTAAAGGCGCGTTACGGCGATGATCGTGTGCATGAAAAACTGAACCTTGATGACGGGATGCAAAAACAATTTTTAAAAGGTGACCTGCTGCACTTTACCTATCGTGATATGAAACACTATCTGGTGAAGTCTGCCCATTATGCCGATGAGTGGGCGCAGGCACGACAACAACAGGGGCGCACTGCATCGCTGCTTCAGGCGGTTATTCACGGCATGGGCTGTTTTATTAAGATGTATCTGGTGAAGCGAGGCTTTCTTGACGGAAAGCAGGGGCTGCTACTGGCTATCCTGTCGGCACATTCGACATTCGCGAAATACGCTGACCTGTGGTCACGAAGTCAGCGGACTAATCCGTCGAAATAATAACACCGTTGTCATTGCGGAAGCCCTGCGTCATCACGCGCTGGCGCTGTTCAAAATAGTCCTGATAGGTCGCATCATAACGGGTACGTGAGTTGATCACGGCATCGAATTGGCCGATGAACCCGAGCATGAATTCCATTACCTCGCGTACCGCATGTGCCGATCCGCAATTGGCCGTGATGTAGTCGCAACAGTCGTTGGTGATGGCGTATTGTTGCAGCAGCGGGCTGGCTTTTCGATTGACCATTAGTCTCAAACCACACTGTGCGGCCATGCCGAGATCATTGACATCATCGAAGACGAACGCGACATTTTCAGGTTTGATCTGCTGTGCTGCACAGAGATGCTGAAGTGCATCACGTTTATCCGGAATGCCAAGGTAGACATGGTGGAAATGTTCACGCGTGGCGAAGTGATGCGCTGTCTGATTCTGTTCGCCGCTGATGATGGCGGCGACAGGGAGTGTTTCATTTTTGCGCCATAGCCCATAACGCAGCATGTTGGTGCCCATCGAATCGGCTTCGCTGAAGATGCTGGGTAGCCCTTCACCTTTGAAGCCATCATTGAAGACGCCGTCCCAGTCGAAGACGATCGCCTGAATATGTTGCAGGCGGGCACCTATTTCGCTCTCGGGGGTGACAAAGGTGCCGCCGAGAGCGGTAAAGATCTCGGCGAGCCTTTGACTATCTGAGCTGTTAATCGACAAGGGGTCTGGTTAGGATTTGTTAACCCAGCAGTCCCATTTTCACCAGGTCCTGTATATCGAGGGTGCCGACAGGCACGTTATTTTCAACCACGACGATATTATCGATCTCTTTTTCATTGAAGATATTAACGGCTTCAAACAGCAGGCTCTCTGCATTAACAGTAATCGGTGAAGCAGTGTAATCAACATCAGAGAGTTTTTTCTCCAGTAGTGAGTGGCCGACTTCCTGCAGCTTGCGTCGAATATCACCATCGGTGAAGATGCCAGCGACGCCGCCATTGGCATCAAGCAGCGTTACTGAGCCGAGTTTAGATTCGGTCATCTTAACCATCGCCTGAGTCACGGTATCAGAAAGCTGACAGGTTGGGTTTGCATCACCCAGCACATCTTTCACTTTGAGGGTCATCAGTTTGGTGTGCTCAAAGAACTGGCTGGAGCCAACCGCGGTGAGTTCATTGTCGCACAGGCGTTTAATGACGCCCCACGGCGCGGTGCAGACATGCACACCCGCGAGCATCGCCTGGCGCACGTGTTCAGGATAACGCACTGACGAAAACATGATTTTGGTGTCGTAATTATATTTAGCGACGATGCCGGCGGCCTGTTCATAGAGGGTGATCGCATCGTGCCCCTGATCCTGCAGACGACCTGCTAACGGGCAGACATAAGCAGCACCGGCGGCCATTGCCATATACGCCTGATTGAGGGTGTAGATAAGATGGACATTAACTTTATGCCCCTCTTTGGCCAGCGTGTTACACGCCTGCAGGCCGATGGTCGAAACCGGAATCTTAAAGACCGGCTTGCTCTTCAGTGGCAGTTCCAGTAATCGATGCGCCTCAGCGATGATTTCATCGTGAGTCTCGCCCAACGCCTCAACCTGAATCTCAGGAACCATCCCTGACAGCTTAACGATGGCGCCGTCAATGTCGGTAATGCCGTGGCGATGCATGAAGGTCGGAGTGGTGGTCAGTCCTTTCAGAAAGCCGAGCTGGAAGGCCTCTTCAATTTCTTTCAGGTCAACCGAGTCAAGATATAGATCCATGTTAAGGAGTCCTCAATGATTTAAAATTTTATAAACTAAATGATGGTGCTGTGCTTAGTCTTTATATTGTCTGGCGACGGCATGAATCTCCAGCAGCGGCTTCAGGAACTCTTCCATATCATCCAGGTAGTACTGGCTGGCGGCATCGCAATGCGCTTCAGGTGGATTTGGATGGGCTTCAACAAAGATGCCATCAACACCCGCCGCAACACCGGCACGTGAAAGCGTCGGTAAAAACTCACGGGTACTGCCTTTCGGATCTTTACTCGGAATGCCGTATTTACGGATGCTGTGGGTGATGTCAAAGATCACCGGATAGCCGATCTGGCGCATTAGATAAAAACTACGGGGGTCAACAATCAAATCGTTGTAACCAAAGGTGTAGCCACGCTCGGTCAGCAGGATCTTCTCAGAACCGGAATCGACGCACTTCTGCGCAGGCTTCGCCATATTTTCTGGCGCTAGGAACTGGCCGTGTTTGATGTTGACCACTTTGCCGCTCTTAGCCGCTTCTGTCACCAGCTTGGTCTGCATGCAGAGATAAGCTGGAATCTGGATGATATCGACCACCTCGGCCGCCATAGCGATCTGATCCGGGTAGTGCACGTCGGTCAACAGAGGCAGATCAAATTCTTTTTTTACGCGCTCAAGGATTCTTAGTCCCTTTTCAGGGCCGGGTCCCATCGGAAACTCAAGTGAGCTGCGATTGTCCTTGGTAAAAGATGATTTGAAAATCAGCGGAATCTTGAGCTTCTCACACAGAATTTTTAGTTTTTCTGCGGTCTGCATCATCAGGGATTCATCTTCGATTACACATGGGCCAGAGATCATGAAGAGATCATCGCCGCCGCAATCTACGTTACCGACTTGTACATGTTTTTTTTGGGTCATCGCTCAATTCTATAAAGTAATAATGTGGATATAAATTGCCTGCGGCGTGACGGCAGTGTTCTACAGTCGCTGCGCCTTCAAACCGAACCGATTTTAACGCTTTTCTGCCCGGATGTGTGAGTAATTACCGTTATTTAGACAACCGAAAGCGCCATAAAGTGGTGATTTATCTCATCGGCCGCGCTTTCAATGTTGATGCTCGACATATCTTCCGCCTCGGCATCCGTCGCAGCTGAGAAGGCGAGGCGGTGTTCGCCACTATTGCAGGTCTGCCAGCGCAGCGCGGTGGCGGAGCGGCGGCGGGTATAAAAGGCCGCTGTTTTACAATTGAGCGCCCCCGCGATATGCAGCGGCCCGGTCGAACCACTGATGAATAGATCGGCAAAGGCGATGTGTCTGGCGAAGGCGGGCAGCCCATCGCGTGACAGATAGACGGTATTGGCGACCTCATTGCCGAGCAATGTGGCGACCTGCGTCGCCCCCGCCTCTTCACCGGGACCTGCGCTGAGTACGACGGTGTGCCCACGCTGTAGCGATGGCGGCGAATGGAGTAGCCGCGCCAGTTGAGCGTATTGCTCGACGCTGAGATTATTGGCCGAGCCACCACTGCCGGCATGGATGAAAATTAGTCGATGGCTCGGGTCAATAGTGTGTTCGGCACAGAATGCGCCACGCAGTGCATCGATTTCATCCTGGTCGAAACTGAGGTGCGGCGGTGTGGGCAGTGTCGCGCTGTGAATATCGTGATCGGCAAGCAGCTGGAGTCCAATATCCAGATTGTAGATATATTCCGGTTTCAGCGAGCGCGAACGCCGCTGCGTCAGGCGGTGGTTGTATAAAAACTGGGCGATGCCGCTGGCGGGTGCAATGCGATACGGGATATTTGCGCGCCACCCCATCAGGCCGATGCGCGGCGTGGAGTAGAGTGTCACCATCGCATCGAACTGCTGCTGTTTAATCTCATTAAACAGTTTACGCTGTGCAGCGAAAGCGGCGCCCTCACCGGGGTCGATGATCGCGCCATCGAGCGCCGGGAAGGTCATCGCCATCGACTCGGTGTATTTTGGCACCAGCACATGGATCTCACAGTCGGGCAGTCCGGCGCGCAGCAGGTTGATGCACGGCAGTGCCAGCATGAAATCGCCGAGCTTGTCGTTGCGCACAACGAGTAGTTTACGTGGCGGTCTCTTCATCGTTGAACCACTGCCCTGTCGAGCATTGCGCACACCTCGCTGCTGCTAATCAGATCCATCGTCCCTTCATCGCGCACCCGCGTGCCCCACGGCATTTGATCGACGTGTTTAGCATGCTTTTGCTGAATGGCATCGGGATATCGGTTGACGACATATTTGGCGCTCAGATAGGGGCGGGCGCGGTCTGGATTGGTGGTGGCGTAGAGGCCGATGACCGGGGTGTTAACCGCAGTCGCCATATGCGCCGGGCCGGAATCGGGGGCGACCACCACTGTCGCGCGGTCGAGCAGCGCCAGCAGCTGTTTGAGGTTCGTCTTGCCTACCAGATTAAGTGGCTTGTGCTGGCATCGTTGATAAATTTCTTCGCCATACTGCTGCTCGATAGCCGCTGGCCCACCGCTGATGACCACCTGCATGTTCAATTTTTCCGCAGCATAGTCGGCCACGGCGGCGTAACCTTCGATGTTCCAGTTGCGATAACTCATGCTGGAGCAGGGGCTGATAACGAGTAGCTTGCGGCCATCGTCTGCGATCTGTTGATCGCAAAACTGTTGTGCCTCTGGTGGAATCGGGATATCCCATGCGAGTGTTTTATCTTTAATACCAAGCGCCTCGGCAAAACAGAAAAAACTGTCGACCACATGTTGCTGCGGTCTGTGTTCGATTTTGTGGTTGGTGAAGAGCCACTGCAGGTCTTTGGCGCGTTCGCGGTCGAAGCCGAGGCGAATGCCGGTTGGCACCAGCAGGCTGATCAGACTGGCGCGCAGTGACATCTGCATATGCAGCAGCGCATCGAAACGTCGCCCCTTCATTATCTGCCGAAGTTCACGATAAGCAGCAACCCCGCGTGACTTGTCAAAGATGATAAACTCGATGCCGGGGATGTCTCCCATCAGGCTCGCTTCCAGGCGGCCGATGATCCACGTGATGTTTGTTTCGGGCCATTGTGCCTGAATCGTGCGCACCACCGGCAACGCGTGACAGACATCACCGACAGCCGAGAGACGTAGCA
>CALZIG010000152.1 GCA_945787585.1 uncultured Gammaproteobacteria bacterium
AAAGCATTTCATAATTGTGAACCATATATACCCCTTAAAGCTCTAACGTTTAACATGAGCCGCATATTTTAGAACGCCAGTGATAAAATATGTCGTGCTCTATGTGTTTGTTAGCACTTAACAGCTCATACATAGTAGTTAAATACAATCTTTTGAGCTTACAAGGTATGTTCGTATTGGCACCCCTAACTTGTCTTTATATACATAGTTAATAGTATAATTTTCTGCAAGAAGCACTTGTAGTGTGCTATTTGAGCAAGCCGATGGTATTATTATTTCTTTATAGTTTTCATCCATAAAATCAATATCTGCTTCTGACGTCAACAGATTTACACCAGTCATATAAAAGTAGTAGTTATTTAAACCTTGATCGATAGAAACCATATCAAGACGAGTTTCCTCATCAACCATCTTAGGGAGTTCCTTATTGGAATTTTCAACAACTTGATCTCTTTCCATCACCTTCAGCTCATCATTATAAGCAGCTACGCCCTCGGTCAATTGCATCAAAATAAAACTAGAAAATATTCCAACAAGAACTCCATCTAACTTCCTCTTCCCTCTTAGAAACCAAACCGACATAAAAAATAGACTTAACCACAAATATGAACCCACGAGTGATAACACACCTGGGAGCTGACCATTAAAAGCTGGAATAAGCATTGCACTAACCTGCCCAACAACAGCAAAAGAGAGCAATGCAACGACCCATTTTAGCCACGGCATATTTCGCGCTTGGTTTTCAATTGTTTGCGATGACACCGTGAGGTCACTCTTATCTTTTTTTATTACCGTGCCAAGCTTCAATGTCATTACATAATACATTCCTTCATAATCCGCCAGAATAATTAAGCTGTTTCTTGCCTTTAAAAACCCCCATTTTTTTTCTTGTTTAATAAAAACAACTTCTCCGGCTTTAACAGTTACGTTAATTTCAGCCCAATTCTCCGCGTTTGAAAGTATCTTATGTGCTCCGGGTTCCAGATTGAAATAGATGTACTGTTCTCCTTGTGTGTACCCCATTTCAGACTCAACTTTCTTGTCACCAAGGAACACATTAAACTGGATTATCCCGGCAAGTTGTGCAGGACGCACTATATAGACAATCGCTTTTCCAGCTTCAGGGAGCTTGGGCAGCTCATAATCAGCAGTTCTTAGCTTCATGGTTTCTGGAGTCGGCAACGCTTCTTTCTCCTTTTGCGATAATTATTAACCACTACGTTATTTTTTATTTGGTGCTAACTTTGTTAATAAGTAGCAAGGCCATGCCGTCTAATAACTATATAGACACCGACCTCTTGCTGTCTAATAATCATATAGGGTTATTAGGCAGCAGTAATTGTATAAATAATCATCAAGCAACCATACGACAGTACGGAATATATTTCAATTACTGAATCTATGGCCTTGCTGTATAATACCCAATATCCCGCTATTAGACAGACAACATAGACAAGGAAGTCTACAATGTCCTATAAAAGAAATCGTGGAAATGGTGAATACCACCCAACCAGTGAACGCCTGATGGATCAGGTGCGTGAGGTACTTCGCTATTACCATTACGCCATCAAAACAGAAAAAGCGTATATTCACTGGATACTCCAGTACCTTCGCTTCAATGAATTAAAACATCCTCGTGAGATGGGAAGAGCTGAAATTGAGCGTTTCCTCTCTCATCTTGCCATCAACCGAAATGTGGCGGTGGCTACTCAAAATCAGGCACTAAATGCACTGCTTTTTCTTTATAACGAAGTACTTCATCTTCCTTTTGCAGAACCTATCAAAGCAGTCCGTTCACGCAAAGAACCTCGATTGCCTACAGTATTGAGCCGCAAAGAAGTACGGCGTCTATTTAAACAGATGCATGGCGAACACAAATTAATGGCTCGCTTAATGTACAGCGCAGGCCTGAGATTAATGGAGGTACTTAGACTGCGCATTCATAATCTCGACTTCGATAATGAACGCATTATGATTCTCGATGGAAAAGGCGGTAAGGATCGCACCACATTCTTTCCCGGACTACTGCACGCCCCGATAAAAAATCATTTAATTAAGGTAAAGGCGCAGCACGAAATGGATCTGGCTAATGGCTACGGCGATGTCTATTTACCGAATGCCTTAGCAAGAAAATATCGCGGTGCCGGTAAGTCGTGGGAATGGCAGTACCTCTTTCCCGCATCAAAGATCTCAACCGACCCAAGAAGCGGCGTGATGCGACGACATCACCTGCACGAAACAAGCTTGCAAAGAGCAGTGCTCACCGCAAAGAAAGCAGCAGATATCACTAAACGCGCCTCATGCCACACGCTTCGGCACAGCTTTGCAACGCATGCGCTTGAGGATGGCATCAATATTCGAAAATTACAGACACTACTCGGTCACAAAGATGTAAAAACCACTGAAATCTATACGCATGTGATGGACAGAGACATTCAGGGCATCAAGAGCCCACTGGAGACATTGGGAGAAGACGGTGATGAAGCTGAGTAACGCGAATATATTCTGGTTTAGGATTATCCGAAATCAGAGCACACTTACTTTACCCTTCCAACCCTACTCCCACTCGATTGTAAATAAGCAATTTTATCTTTTATTTTCAAAGGCTTATTTTCCAGTTAATTGATAATACCATGAAAAATACCATGCTCAGAAATTCCTTCAAAATACTCGAAAAAATTGACAATTGAACGCTTCCACACAGCACCCTAGGTGATGTCGCTTACCCAGCATTCAGCCGGTTCTGGAAATCAGCGACTTCCTCCAGAATCTCCTCAAATGTTGGTACATCACCATAGAACATTTCCTGCTGCATACTTTCATAATCGGCCTGCCAGTCTGGCCGGTCGGCTTCCGTTGGCAATAACCGCAACTGGCCTGGATTCAGCGTCGAATAGTCGACCCACGTATAGCGGAAGAACACCTGACGATGCATGGCAATCCGATGGAATAGCCCGAGGTCCCGGACAGATTCGTCACCCACTCCGGCCTGAATCATTCTGTAGAGGTCATAGTAATGGCGGGCCATCGATCGTCGCTGCTTTTTCCTGACCTCTGGACGAAATGTCTCCTCATGCAGCAGCATTGCCTTTTCCAGGAATGTGCGCTCTGGCCTTACTGCCCTCACATCTGAACCTGGCTCGGCCAGTAATTCCGGGAAAGCTTCTCTGATATAGGGCGTGATCTCGACGGATGCAACAGGCTCTGTATCTGACCGGGCGCCCATCTCAATCTTTACCGCACGACGAAGATAGGCGGCCTGCTCCGGGAAGGCTGTTGGATACAACAACAGCAAGGTCTGTTCATTGGGATCGTCGGGATCAGGCTCAAGCGACCATTCGAGTGTGCCCGGTAGATCTGATGAGATCGATTCGAAGAGTGTCGGTTGAATCTGGTCGCTGATACATTGCTGGCAGGCTTCTTTCAGCGCCTTGAGGCGCTTGGTCATCTGTTTTCTGCTGGGTGCTTGTTCCGGAGCATTTTCTCAACCAAAACCCAAGGCTTCCCTGTCGATGACGATATCGATATCTTCGGAAAAGCGCTCGATGAGATTCCAGCACTTGGATAACGACGTACCACCCTTAAACGTCAGATGTTTGCCCCATTCGGGCAGATCGAATAATTTGCCCAGCGTCCAACAAACCCAAAAGTCCTTTTCGACGGCAATCTCGAACAGATTCAGTTGTGCGCCTGTCTCCGTACAGACGAGCCGGCGACGTTCTTCCGACATCCCAATAAATTCTTTCATGCTGCGCTTTCCCGATCGGCCAGTGAACGAAAGATATCGGCGATCCAGGCCGGGGCATATCGAATATCCTTTACCAGTTGCTTACGTGCATCGTCATCGAGCCGACGATCGAGCTGTGCGATGACTTGCTGATCGACGTTCTTCCGGCCCAGGTAGCGTAGCGCCTGGATCACCAACCCACTGATCTTTCCCGCAGTGGCCATATTGCGGGGAGTCGTATGCTTCAGGATGATCTGGCGCTTGCCAACCTGGACAGTCCGCGAGCGACCATCCGTTAAATAAACGACCTTCATGGGGACTTGCGTGGAGAGTCCAAGCAAATTGGCCGCGTAGGCCCCGGAGGGTTGAAGCCGGGTAGCGTCGCGACCTGCAAGTGCGCTCGCGACATCATCCGTCGATGGTTGCAACGGACCCAACTGGGGATCAATTTTCGGGTAATCGTACAGACCCCGGGCCAGCTGGCGGATAAGACCGCTGTCCCGATGCCGCATCAGTGCAAGATCGACAGCCCGGCGGGTACCAATATCCGTAAAACTGTCGGGCGTAAAGACCCAGCCCCGCTTGCGGCCCTGAATCCGGCGGAGGATCTTGCTGTCGGTACTGTCTGCGTGCTTGCCCATATTTTTGAAAGAAAAGTGTATATCTTTTTCTTTCAAAATAAAAGTGCTATTCAGGGCCTAGGAGTTTGCATGAGTGAGCGCGGGCTAGGGTCGGCGCAGTGCCAGAATGGTTTCTGACCGTTTAGGATCGAAAGCGGTTTAAGGCCTTGCTCAAACAGGTAATGCTCAGCGCGGCTGATACCATAACAGCAGCAATCTACCTCTCATGGTATCGCTGGTTTTTGCTTTACAGCACGCGAGAAATACCATGAAAAATACCATTGATAATGCAGATTATAACATCAATTTTTTATTTTTATTATTATATTTCAATATGTTACAAATTCCTGTCACTCCCACTCAATCGTAGCAGGCGGTTTACTGGAGATATCGTAAGTGACACGGGAGATCCCGGAGACTTCGTTGATGATGCGACTGGAAACAACTTCTAATAAATCATACGGCAGGTGCGCCCAACGGGCGGTCATGAAATCAATGGTCTCAACGGCGCGCACTGCAACGACGTATTCATAACGACGCTGATCACCGACAACCCCCACCGATTTAACCGGCAGAAAGACGGTGAACGCCTGACTCACTTTCTGGTAGTAGTCATGGTTATGGAGTTCTTCGATGAAAATCGCATCGGCGCGGCGTAATAGATCCGCGTACTCTTTTTTCACTTCGCCGAGAATACGCACGCCGAGGCCCGGCCCCGGGAACGGATGACGATAGACCATGCCGTGCGACAGCCCCAGCTCAACACCGAGACGGCGCACTTCGTCTTTAAAGAGTTCACGCAGTGGCTCGACCAGTTTCAGCTTCATCTCTTCCGGCAAGCCACCCACGTTGTGATGTGATTTGATCACATGCGCCTTGCCACTCTTGGCACCGGCCGATTCGATCACGTCGGGATAGATGGTTCCCTGCGCCAGCCACTTCACATTTTGCAATTTGGCGGCCTCTTCCTCAAACACCTCAATAAACATATTGCCGATGACCTTACGTTTTTTCTCCGGATCATCAACGCCTTTGAGCGCGGCAAGAAAACGTGCTTCGGCATCAACCCGAATCACCTTAACGCCCATATGCTCGGCGAAAACGGCCATCACCTGATCACCTTCGTGAAGACGCAACAGACCATTATCGACAAAAACGCAGGTGAGATGGTCACCAATCGCTTTATGCAATAGTGCGGCGACCACCGATGAATCGACCCCGCCGGAGAGCCCCAGCAACACCTCATCGGTACCGACCTGTTCGCGCACTTGTAGGATGCTATCTTCGATGATGTTCTCGGCGGTCCATAACTGTTCGCAGCCGCAGATAAAGTGGACAAAACGATCGATAATCCGCTTGCCCTGACGAGTGTGAGTCACCTCGGGATGAAACTGCAAACCATAAAAGCCCCGCGACTCATCGGCGATACCGGCGATCGGCGCGCTGTCGGTACTGGCAATCAACTTGAACCCTTCCGGCAGCTTGTTCACTCGGTCACCATGGCTCATCCACACATCGAGAATGCCGTACCCTTCCACCGTGGTGTGGTCTTCAATATCGAGCAGCAGTTGCGAATGGCCGCGCGCGCGCACCTGTGCATGGCCGTATTCATGATGGTCAGCACCTTCCACGTCACCGCCCAGCTGCGCCGCCATCGTCTGCATGCCGTAACAGATACCGAGCACCGGCACATCTAACTGGAACACTACATCCGGCGCACACGGGGCTGCATCGCCGCCGGTGACCGACTCCGGCCCGCCGGAAAGGATAATCCCTTTAGGCTTGAAGGCGCGCACCGCCGCATCATCCATATCCCACGCATGCAGTTCGCAGTAGACACCGGCCTCGCGCACCCTGCGTGCAATCAGCTGGCTGTATTGAGAACCAAAATCGAGGATCAGGATGCGGTCGGCATGAATGTTATGGTCTGTCACAGTAGTATTATCTTATTTTAAAGTCATAAAAAATGAGGTCATGATCGGATGCTGACTTCTAATCAATGCGATAGTTCGGTGCTTCTTTGGTAATCGTCACGTCATGCACATGGCTCTCTTTCATGCCCGCACCGGTCACGCGCACAAAACGCGGTTTGGTACGCATCTCATTAATGTTGGCGCAACCGGTATACCCCATGCTGGCACGCAGACCGCCGAGGAGCTGATGGACAATCGCGACCATGCTGCCTTTATAGGCGACGCGCCCTTCGATCCCTTCCGGCACCAGTTTTTCGATCTGATTCTCTTCCTGAAAGTAGCGATCACTGGAGCCGTGCGCCGCACTCATCGCACCGAGTGACCCCATACCACGATAAGATTTATAGGAGCGGCCCTGAAAAAGTTCGACCTCACCCGGTGACTCTTCGGTACCGGCAAACATGCTGCCGATCATGATCGCATGCGCGCCAGCGACAATCGCCTTGGCGAGGTCACCGGAAAAACGTACGCCGCCATCCGCAATCAACGGCACGCCGGTCCCTTTGAGGGCGTTGGCGACATTGGCGATCGCGGTGACCTGCGGCACACCGACGCCGGTGACGATACGGGTGGTGCAGATCGAACCCGGCCCGATACCGACCTTAACGCCATCCGCGCCTGCATCGGCCAGCGCCTTCGCGGCCTCACCAGTACCGACGTTGCCACCGATCAGCTGCAGATCCGGAAAGTTCTGTTTGACCCAACGAACACGATCCAGCACCTTCTGCGAATGGCCGTGCGCGGTATCGACGATCAACACATCGACCCCGGCATTAACCAGCTCTTCAATGCGTCCATCCGCTTCGGTACCGACCGCGGCGCCAACGCGCAGATGGCCGATGCTATCTTTACAGGCGTTGGGGAAGTCGGTCGATTTCTGGATATCTTTGACGGTGATCAGCCCGCGCAGGTGAAAACTGTCGTTGACTACCAGCACCTTTTCGATGCGATGTTTGTGCAGCAGTGAGACGATCTCATCCTTTTCAGCGCCCTCTTTCACCGTCACCAGGCGCGGCTTGGGCGTCATAATACTGGAGACGGGGTTATCGAATTGCGTCTCAAAACGGAGGTCACGACTGGTGACAATGCCCACCAGCGCTTCGCCATCGACCACCGGCACGCCGGAGATATTGTTAAAGCGGGTGATATCCATCACCTCACGAATCGTGACATTGGGTGCTACGGTAATCGGGTCTTTGATCACACCACTCTCATATTTCTTGACGGCGCGCACTTCGTTGGCCTGCTGCTCGGCAGTCATATTTTTGTGGATGATACCGATGCCGCCTTCCTGTGCCAGCGCAATCGCAAGCCGCGCCTCAGTGACGGTATCCATCGCTGAGGAGACCAGCGGAATATTGAGTGTAATTTCGCGCGTCAGCTGGGTCTTGAGATCGACCTCTCTGGGCAGCACTGTGGAGTGATCCGGCAGTAACAGCACATCATCGAAAGTGAATGCTTCCTGAGCAATTCGCATATAGTAACCCCTGTCAAAAACTAGCCGGGTATTATAGAGAGTGCGGACCCTGCGGTAAACTGCCAATATCGACCAGCGCGATTTAATTACACGGTGGATTTTCTATTTTGTTCAAGATGTTATCATGCGCCTTATGAGCGAAACCCGAGACTTCTACAGCCCCCCCGAGCGCGCGCAGCCAGCGCGCAAACGGCCTGAGCGCGAGATTTTCAGCGTATCGCGCCTCAACCGCGAGGTGCGCGGCCTGCTGGAAGGTAATTTCCCGCTGGTGTGGGTGGAGGCGGAGATTTCGAACCTCGCGCGCCCCGCCTCCGGCCACTGGTATTTCACCCTCAAAGACCCCTCGGCGCAGATCCGCTGTGCGATGTTCCGCGGCAAAAACGCTCGTCTGCGCTTCCAGCCTGAGAATGGCGATCAGGTGCTGGTGCGTGCCCAGCTGAGCCTCTACGAGGCGCGTGGCGACTATCAAATGATCGTCGAACATATGGAAGAGGCGGGCGACGGTGCGCTGCGGCGCGCCTTCGAGCAGCTCAAACAGCGCCTCGACGCGGAAGGGCTCTTTGATGAGGCGCATAAAAAACCGCTGCCGACACTGCCCCGACAGATCGGCGTGATCACCTCGCCCAGCGGTGCCGCGATACGCGATATTTTACAGATCCTGCAGCGCCGCTTCGCGGCGATCCCGGTGGTGATCTATCCGGTCGCGGTACAGGGCGATGGCGCGGTGCCGGAGATCGTCGCAGCCCTCAAAACAGCGACACAACGCAACGAATGCGACGTGCTGATCGTCGCTCGTGGTGGTGGCTCACTCGAAGACCTGTGGGCCTTCAACGATGAGAAGGTGGCGCGTGCGATCCATCAGTGCCCTATTCCGATCGTCTGCGGCGTCGGCCATGAGGTCGACGT
>CALZIG010000153.1 GCA_945787585.1 uncultured Gammaproteobacteria bacterium
GCACCTTAAAAGATGTGATTTCGCTATAGAAATGGGTTGATTTAGGCTGTTTTTCGGCTTTATTTTGGTGCTTTATTTAGGCGATACAAGTAGTTGTTTAGGTGCGACCCCGCATAGTTTCGTAAGACTCTTTGTGCGCCAGCGCGGATAATCGTGCGTCCGAACGCAGCTCTGCCAACACCGCATCCACTGCAGCACGAGGGCCCGCGATGGTGCCGTTTACACCCTCCTCTGCCAGCAGGATAGTCCCCTTAATGCCCTGCTTCGTGCAGAAGCTTTGTAACGGTGACTGCTTTGCTTTGTAATCCGGTAGGCTCGCGAATTTATAGAAAGCGGCAACAACATATTTACTCATTTCAAACCCTTTTCTGTGACTGTTTACAGCGGTGGTTATTATACGGGGTTGTGGTGGTTTTTGCTGAGGGAGTGGGTTTCTGTATGCAGCGCTGTGTCACACCGCGCTCTTACAGTCCGTCATTCCGACGAAGGCCGGAATATAGCCTCAAACAGCGCTATACCTATCCATCTTTCCCGCCAGCCCAGGATTCTGTCATTGCGAATGGAATTCGGTAATCTCCAGCGCCAAACCGCACCACATCTCTCTGCCGTACCAACGAATGACTAGCCTTCAACCTTAATGCCTGTATCACGATATTAAATAAACACTATAATTCATTACACTGACGCCATTGATTTAAAAAACAGAAATGTGGAATATTCATTGGAATCATATTGGGTTATTATTCCTCATTAATAATTTATACGGCGAATAGTAAATGGAAGTAGGAACCACTTGTTACATGTGTTCCTCCCCAGAGACATCTCGGGAACACGCGCCTCCACAGTGTTTCTTTCCTGAAGCACAAGAAATTGGACGAGATCTCCGAAAAAATCTCGTTACCGTGCCATCTTGCGACACCCACAACTCAAAGAAATCCAAAGACGACGAGTTTTTTCGAGCAGTGGTTCTATTTACGGCTGTCGCTGCGAACAAAGTCGCTAAGCATCAATTTATGGGAAAAATGATGCGAGCAGTAGCCCGGAAACCACACGCGTACTCTCATTTCTTTAAAGACGAAGGAACGCTTGCTGATGGGACAGCACATGCTCTGAGAATTGAGCGTGAACGCTTTGACACGTGCATTGATCACCTTGTGAGGGCCATCTTCTACGATACATACAAACAGAAATGGATTCTTCCGATGTTTATTGTTTCACCAAATTTTTACAGTACTATTGATAACGATCGTGCTGTTCCACACTCGCCGACGTACGATGCAATTAGGGTGTCTCGGCAGTTTCTTGGCCAGGAAGCGGTAAGAGGAGAAAATCCGGACATATTCAAGTATCGAGTCCGTTACGATGAAGAGGCAAAAATGTACGCCTTTGCAGGCATTTTTTACGATTTCTTTGAGGTTTATTCAGCGTCATCACCGGAGCTTACCAATGCTGCCATATAATAAGATGCTCATTCGGTCGTTCATGCGCTGCACAGTTTGTGTCGTAAGGTGTACTAGCGCGTAGGTTGGGATGAACGCCGTTTGTGAACCACAACACTCCGACCCGACAATCACCAATAAATCGTTAAATCAACACCACATTTGTTTTCCTTCTAAAACACATGAGATCGTTAGTTCCCCAAGCTCATTCATGCAAGGGTAGAATTCCACGCCAAGTCTTCTAGCTACAAAACTGCAGCCAACGAAGGCACCTTACGCGCAATCTTTACTGCGATATCACCTAACGCCTCTATGCGCTCTTTTAGCAGCGCTTGGGCCAAATTAACCCTTGATGCTTCTTTTACGACAGTAATCAACTGGTCATAGACTGCCAGGTCTGTCGTGTCAGGGGTTATAGAATCAATGTCTGCCCTGGACAAACCCATTAACTCATTTAACTGGCCTTTATAGTCACCTTCAAATGCCTGACGATTTTCTGCCATTTTTTCTTTCAGTCTACGCTTGAATTCTTCGCTATTCATTGAGGCCTCCGCTGATCATGATTGGTTAAATCTTACTGTTTTTTACTGGCTACTAGCGCATCAAATTTTGTAATGAGCGCGTCGTATTTTTCTTCTCCATTCTTTGCTTTTAACATCAACTCATTGATGTTGCCGGAGACATCCGCCATCTCTTTACCCACCGTCACCCGTAAATCCTCCACGTCCAGTTTTTTAAGTATCTCACTTTGCGCATCATGTACTTTGACGATTGATGCCAAATGACCCGTAACGATTGAATTCGCGTAATGAATCTGTTCGTAAGATTGATTAATATTAAACAACAAAGTGGTGTATTGATCTTGAACGGGCTTTAACTTAAGTTTTCGATAATCCTCTACTTCTTCTTTGATGACCTGCAAGAATATCCCGATCTGTTCCAGCGACTCTTTCTGTGCATTTCCCGTCGGGTCAACCTGACTCGCCGACTCAATTAAAGCTAACATCTCTGTTTTCCAGAACTCATCAGATAAGGTTTTTTGAATCTGATAAGGCAGGTAGACGTCATCAATGAATTTATTGATATCACTAATGATCTGCCAATAGTAGAGGTCCACTAACTCAACGTGCGACTTCCTCATGGCAGACATGTCCCGCCCAACGGTCGTCGAGAGTTCGACCGCTTCTTTAGGGACTTGCGCGCACGCGGGTAGTAATAGCGCTAATAAGACGACAGTTAATTTGAAATATTTCATTTATCCGATCCCTGATATCGATCACGCCCATAAAGAGAGGTTCTTCACGGTTACTGCTTAACTGCACAGTAAAAGTGCCATAAAAAGTGATCAATTCATAGTGTTTTTATACATCGTTATACTGGCATTCAAATACCCCCTAGCTTTGCCCCAGCAGGGTGAATACAATGCAAGGATGAAGCGGCAATCACCCAACTACATTTTTAGCTAAAAACATGCGATGACATCATCCACTGACACAGATCTGCATACCGCCAAACTGAAACTGGTACGACTCGGTATCGACACCTATCACGAGAACGTCGCCTACCTGCATCGCGATTGCGAGATCTACCGCGCAGAGGGTTTCCAGGCGTTGTCGAAGGTCAAGGTCTGTGGCGACAGTCGACGTATCCTCGCGGTGCTCAATGTGGTGGACGATGCCGCGATCGTGGCGCTCGATGAGCTGGCCCTGTCCGAAGAGGCGTTTGATCACCTCGGCTTAAGCGAGGGACAGTGGGTGGCGGTTGATCATGCACAACCCCCTGCGTCGATGGATGCGGTGCGCCGCAAGATTGCGGGTCGACGGCTGAATCAGCAGGATTATCGATCCATCATTCAGGACATCACGGAGAGTCGTTACTCCAAAACCGAGATCTCGGCATTCCTGGTCGCCTCGGGGCAGACCGACATGGATCGCGATGAGGTGCTCTACCTCACACAGGCGATGCTGGACTCCGGTGAACGGCTGAACTGGGATGAACCCCAGGTAGTGGACAAACACTGCATCGGTGGCATTCCCGGCAATCGTACCTCGATGCTGGTGGTGCCGATTGTGGCCGCGCACGGTATGCTCATTCCCAAGACATCCAGCCGTGCCATTACCTCGCCCGCCGGCACGGCCGACACCATGGAAGTACTGGCCAATGTAGAGATTAATATTGGCAAGTTGCATGACATTGTCAGAAAACAGCGCGGCTGCATGATCTGGGGCGGGACGGCGCGGCTGTCACCCGCCGATGACATTTTGATCTCCGTTGAGCGCCCGCTGGGGATCGATTCTCAGGGACAGATGGTGGCCTCCATCTTGTCCAAAAAACTGGCCGCAGGTTCAACTCATCTGCTGATTGATATCCCCGTGGGCGCCACTGCAAAAATTCGTCATATGCGTGAGGCGCAGCGACTGCGTAAATTGTTTGAATATGTCGGCGACCAGTTAGACATCCAGCTGGAAGTGGTGATCACCGATGGACGTCAACCCGTGGGTAACGGCATCGGGCCTGCACTGGAGGCGCGCGATGTGATGCAGGTATTACAGAATGATCCGCTGGCCCCCAACGACCTGCGTCAAAAAGCGCTATGGCTTGCGGGACGTGTGCTGGAGTTTGATCCTGATGTTCGCGGGGGGCATGGTTTCGCGATGGCACGCGATATCCTCGATTGCGGGCGTGCGCTGGAAAAGATGAATGCCATTATCGCCGCGCAGGGGGTGCAGACGAACCGCTATCCACTGGGACAATTGGCCCATGACATCCTCGCACCTGCCAATGGTGTGGTCACCGCGATCGATAACTTCCAGATGGCGCGTATTGCACGCTTTGCCGGTGCGCCGATGGATAAAGGCGCCGGTGTCGACCTCTTTAAAAAACTGGGTGAGCCGGTTGAAAAGGATGAGCCTCTCTATCGTCTCTACGCCGAATTCCCGTCCGACTTCAAATTTGCGCTCGCGCTGTGTGAGCAGGCCAGTGGTTACACCATCGGCCAACAAGTGGACATTACCAGGGCCTTTGTGGAATTCTGATGTTACTGGGATTTGAAGAATACGAAGCGCCGTCCCAACGCCTTGCCGCGGCGCTTGGGCGCACTTATGCGCGGGTGGCGGTGCACCATTTCCCTGACGGTGAAAGCAAGGTGACCCTGCCGGCCGAGTTACCGGCGCATGTGGTGGTGTGTCGCAGCCTGGACCGCCCCAATGAGAAGCTGGTCGAATTACTGTTGACCGCCACGACGGCACGCCAGCTCGGTGCTCAACGCCTGACCCTGGTGACCCCGTACTTGTGTTACATGCGTCAGGACACCGCCTTTGCCGCCGGCGAGGCCGTTAGTCAGACCATCATCGGGCGCTTTCTCGCCGAGCTGTTTGACGATGTAATTACCGTCGATCCCCATCTGCACCGCACCCACAATTTGTCAGATGCGGTACCGGCCACACACGTCGTGGCCCTGTCCGCGACGGCGTGCATGCGAGATTTTCTGCGCAGTCGTGCCGACGCGATCCTATTGGGCCCCGACAGTGAATCGGCACAATGGGTCAGCGCCCTCGCCGAGGCTAGCGGCCTGGCATACGGTGTCGCCGACAAGCAGCGCCTGGGAGATCGTGAGATTCAGATCACCCTGCCCGATCTTGATTTGGCAGGTAAAGCGGTGGTGCTGGTCGATGATGTCATCAGCAGTGGTGAAACCATCGCCATCGCGGCGCAACGTTGTTTCGAGCAGGGGGCAAAGCGTGTTGATGTACTGGTCACACATCCGTTGTTTGCACCAGGGGCTACCGAGCGTTTACGACAGATGGGGGTGGGAGAGATCTGGAGCACCGACAGCATTCCACACCCGAGCAATTGTATCGCCTTAGCCGGACTACTTGCCGAGGCCGTACAAAGCATCACCTGAGCCAGGGCAACCTCGTTGTGTCACTTACTTAAGGGGTTTGGTATCCCCTCTCCCACAGGGAGAGGGCTAGGGTGAGGGAATAAAAGGATGAAAACCTATTTATACTCCCTCATCCCCCAACCTTCTCCCTAAGGGAGAAGGGGCTAAAATGCCTTAAGGAACTTCTGAATAATTGTCATTGCTTTGTCGCTTCACTCATCTCAATGTTGAAATGCCCTTTGGCTACATCCGCAAACTATTTGAGACAGGAAAAAAATAACGGCCTACCGAGAATAACAGCCATAAAAAAGGGCCTCAAGAGGCCCTTTTCAGACAACTTGCAACGTTACTGTTTAACCGTTGCTCACTGCCTTCATGCTGAGACGAATACGCCCCTGCTTGTCAATTTCCAGTACCTTAACCTTAACGACTTCACCTTCACTCAGCTTATCGCTAACGTTCTCAACACGCTCTTCCGAGATCTGTGAGATATGTACCAGCCCATCTTTGCCTGGCAGGATGGTCACAAATGCACCAAAGTCCATCAGTTTGGCCACCTTACCTTCGTAGATAGTGCCCACTTCGACATCGGCAGTGATCTGCTCGATACGACGGCGTGCTTCTTCGCCCCCTTCACAATCGACAGATGCAATTTTCACTACGCCATCGTCTGTGATGTCGATGCTGGCACCTGTCTCTTCGGTCAAGGCACGGATGGTTGCACCACCTTTACCAATCACGTCACGAATCTTCTCAGGGTTGATCTTGATTGAGATGATGCGTGGTGCGAACTGCGAAATGTCATCACGTGGTGCTGAAATAACGGCGTTCATATTTTCAAGAATAAAGAGACGCCCTTCTTTCGCCTGCTCCAGCGCAGCGCCCATGATTTCACGCGTGATACCAGTGATTTTGATATCCATCTGTAACGCGGTCACACCATCATTGGTACCGGCCACTTTGAAGTCCATATCACCAAGATGATCTTCATCACCAAGGATGTCAGAAAGTACTGCAAATTTATCTTCTTCTTTGATCAGTCCCATCGCGATACCAGCAACAGGGGCTTTAAGCGCAACACCCGCATCCATCATCGCCAGACTGGAACCACACACAGAGGCCATTGAACTTGAACCATTTGATTCAGTGATTTCTGAAACCACTCGCACCACGTATGGGAACTCGTCCATATTTGGCATGACTGCGGCAACGCCACGCTTGGCAAGACGGCCATGACCAATCTCACGACGCTTCGGGCTACCGACAAAACCGGTCTCACCAACACAGTATGGAGGGAAATTATAATGCAGCATGAAGGGGTCTTTCTTTTCGCCTTCAAGCGCATCGATGATCTGTGCATCACGCGCGGTGCCCAGTGTTGCGACTACCAGTGCCTGAGTTTCGCCACGGGTAAAGAGTGCAGAACCGTGAGTACGTGGTAATACACCAACAC
>CALZIG010000154.1 GCA_945787585.1 uncultured Gammaproteobacteria bacterium
GAGACGAAATAATAGACCCAAACAGCGTGAGAAATATGGTTATCATGCCAAGACCGTTGGCAATGTCCGTTAAGGTTACTAAGCCTATTCCTGGCAGTTCACTTAGATTGATATAGCTACTTGCCACTGAAGCGAAAAAAGCACCGATGCCAAGACCGAGACGTTCACTTGATCGCGGACCTAATAGAAATGCAACAATGGCTATAGCAACTGAAGCAAACAATCCCTGAAACATCTTGTAATACAACCCCCAATCGGGTCGTTCAATCTTGATGCCATACGTCATCTGTGAATATACAGACTGATAATCAACGGGTTGACGCGGATCCCCACGAGTCGTTTTATAGGCATGTGGTTTGCTGATTATTTCTGCCTGCTTAAGCATGTAGCCAGGCACTGACACACGTGAGCTAAATTCTGCCCCTCTCTCATCCGGCACATAACGAAGCACATGCCAGGGATGATCACCGTCTTCTATCCGGATTGTTAACAGATGATTATCCAAAGGATAGCGCACAACATTAAAAAACTTCGTTATCCGTGCAATCACGCGATATAAAACATAATGATCAGAACCACTTGTATACTCATCAACCTTGGTTCTGGACAATAGTTCACCATCAATAACCTGAAATGTTTCACCAGGATCGATCGAGTCACCCTGCCACCGAAACCAGACATAAAAATCAGCAGTCCAGCCGGTCGCCTTGGTTGAGATCTCCACGATACGGTCAACATAGATACCTACATGTACGTCACTATGCTCACCTGTATCATTTGTTTTTAGTTTTGCCACATCTACCTGAGTTTTGCCAACCTCAGTTCTATAGGGATCCATACGTTCCTGATGACGTTCCAGGGAATCTATTCTATCCGTATAAACCTTTGTCGAAGCGAGATAACCGACGATCACATAAAAGCACACCAGGAATATTGCCCAAGCAGCGATGACTCTATTGCCTTGTTTTTCAGTCAACTTCATTAATAGTATCTATTTAAATTGCCTTTAGTTAGAGCCTGAATAGTATTCCTACTAATATTCTATACTCAATAAAATTTCCAGGCAGTGATCACAAAAAATATCCCCATGATGCTCGGCCAGTAAATTGCCTTAGGTATTAATCCATTCTGGTATTCAAAAAAACGACTTGGTATTTCCAGTGACGTTCGGAATGAGTTAACCGGCGCCAGTAATATAGTGAGATAAATCACAAAAAAGAAGTACTCAAGATAAAAAATCTCACCAATTGAAATATTCCTTCGAATTGCCAGATGGGCAAAAACGACCACGAAAAACACTGAGACACAAATCCCCAGTACGCGGCTGATATCAATAGACGGAGGCAACAGGGAAACCGAGAACAGAATGATTGTCACAACGATTAACGGCGTAAGATTTGAAATAAAGGCATCGACGAAAATTCGTTTAATGCCTATTTCAAAATACAGACCTGGAAACTGTTCCCGGTCGAAATTTCGCTCCACGCCAAAATTGGTATATTCCTTCACCGTTCTAAAGAGAAAGAATGTTTCGGTCAAATCCCACCCAGGAATAAACACACTCTTATCAAGACCTGGCAGCAGTGTCGCTGCCATTAATTTGTAGGCATCAAGATCCGGCACAAGCACGATGTTTTCACTCGTCTCCCAGGGCAAAATCTGCATTCGTATTTTTTCAACTTCGAGAGGATATCTTGAGTAATCGAGCTGGGTTCGCAGATCCGCCTGAAAGCGCCAGTTGATGACCGTCTCGCCATTAAACTCCTGCGAGTCTATTTCCATGACTTTGACATTCTTAGCCCGGCCGATCTGAAACCCCTGACCAATGTCGGCGGTAAAGTCATTTGGATATTTCTGCCACATTCTACCCGTCACTGATACATCATTGGCTCCACGCAGTTCTATGGCTTCGATAAAAACACCGGTTGGGATATAAGTTGGCGGCTTCAGGTGTTTACGTAAACTGCGCTGGTCGAAATTATTCATAATTTGCTTAAGCGTACCTTTATCAGACACCCTAATCCCCGCCCCTTTATCTGAGTCATGATAGGTTAATGCCAGATTCCATATAATTCCGATACCTACAAACAAGAGCAGTGATGTAATACCCGACATAACCCAGATCCGCGCTGTGTTGCCTCTCTGAATTTTTAAAATCAGCGCAGATAAAGACGTTAAAAAAATAATTGCCACGATGACAATCCAGATCACTTGACGACGCAAGGTATCGACATCAACCTGAATATCATCCAGCAGAAAGGTATTCTGTAAAGACCATCCTGAGATTGGTACCGGCTCAAATATAAACCAGGATGCTTGACCCGTAGTTGTGCTGATATGATCAATAATTCCACCTTCTCTCTTTAAGGCACGATTGGCAACTTCGATTCTGTCTTTGTCATTTTTTTCCCTGGCAACATCGGTGAGATTCTTATGAGACAAAACGTAGTCGTAATCAGGATGATAGAGATAGTTGCCTTCCTGAGTTGTGAGGGCACCAAACCCACTTGGTCCTACATCCAGTGATTCGATAATATTTTTTATCTGGCGCATGGAGATATCAATGGTAACAACACCATTGGGCACCCTCTCTTTTGTCTCTGGATGTTCGATATAAAATAGTGCCGAGTAGGTTGTTAAATAGGTTTTACCCGCCTCATCCCAGTAAGGCTCACCCCACCGGTTACCTTTGTCCATAGGCTCGACATACCAATCATACTCAGGTGTTGTGTAGTCATAGATATCCGCCAACTGAAGAAACTCCAGCTCCCCTTCAGGACCCGATTTTGAGTAATAGGCAGAATAAAGCCTGATACTTGGGTCGAAACCAAAAGGGGCAAAAGTGATGGTTACACCAAAATAATTGGCATTACTGGCAAGCATGTCTTGCAGTTTTTTCAGCATGTTTTGCTTGTTTACCTGACCTTTGGTTATACCATCGGCAAGCATTTCTGCTGAATTCATGGCCTGACTCAGAATTGAATCGATCTGCGTCACACCATCGACAGTCAGTTGTTGTAAATCGGATTTCGCTGACTCATAAATTTCATTTTTGAATTTGATGTGCTGATATGTCAGTACAACAGTCGTAATTAAGGCAGGCAAACAAATTAACCAAAGGGTTGCGATGAACCACTTAGCGCCTGTTTTAGTTGTCTGCGTATCTGATTCAGCTGTATTTATAGTCATAACTTCAATTACTCATACAGGCTTTGCTGGCCTGCTCTTTAAATGCGCCTAAATATGACTGGTTTGATGATTTCCTAAATATACTCAAATTGACCTCAGGATTAAGATCGTTATTCAAATCGACCAATAATGAGATAACCTGGGCATCAAATGCAGCATAAGCTGCAGTCTGGTCCATGTGTCCAGTACCCGATAGTTGAAGCCCATTTCTTGTGTCATCCATTTCAGTATTAATCGCCTGGCCCGCCTTTGAGCAGCCTGTTTCAAGAGTTCGATAGGCTTCCTCATACAGCGCCTCTCCCTTTAGTTTAACCGAATGACTTTGTATAAGGGTGATTACTTGTTATCACTCGCAGCGTAATCTAGGGTCGCAGATTACATGAAAGCGAATGTCTGAAATCTGGGATCCACTTCTATTTTTTAGGTTCTTCGTAGATTTGTGTAACAACTCATGGCGCCATATTCAGGCCACCGCAGTAGAACAAGATGCTGTTTCTGAAGCCATCGAATGAACGATAGCCTCTGGCATTTGCTTTGACTGTCTGAATCTTCGAGTTCAAACCTTCGGCCACTGCATTACTGATCGAGTGCTTAAAGTAGGTCAGTAAGTTGGGCAGGTGGTTCTTTATCATCCGGGCTTTTTCCTTAATAGGCGCCAACCGACTTCGTATCGCCCACGAATACCATTGGTCAAAGTGTCGCTTAGCACAACCTGCATAGGTGTACGTCCAGAAGTCTCGAAACATCTCCTTGATGGCCCAGGCCCGGGCAACTTTTAACTCAGAGTGTTTCAAACGATCAAAGGCTTCGCGAGCATCGTCACTCTGATTTTGCTCATTAGTCACCCATAAATACCGGCTGCCTTTTAAGCGGTCATCCCCCCGTTGGATAAGTTGTTTGTTCTCTTGGCGCCGTACCTTGTCAACCGCTTCATTCAGGTGCTGGCTGACATGGAATCGATCATGGACGATGACGGCGTCTGGTAACGTCGCTGCCACTGCATTGGCATACGCTTTCCACATATCCAGGGCCACAGCGGTCACCTGGGACTGCTGTGATTCCGTTAATGCCTGTTCAATTAATGCCTTACAGGCTGTTTCTGTTCGTTCCTCCACAACATCCAGTACTCGACCACCCTCAATATCAACCAGCGAGCTGATATAGCGGTGACCGGAGCGAAACTGTTTTTCATCGATACCGATATAAGGAATGGCAACCTCCTTGCGTCTAGCCAGTCCTCGCTGGACCGCCCTGGCTTTGATCGCTTCGACCTGATGCCAATTCAAATTCAGTAGCTTTCTCGCTTCCTCGACACTGCGAGCCGCTTGCAGTACACGCACTGAAAAGGCTTCAAATAACAGCGTAAAGCGGCTGTTCTTGCCCGCCCACGGAGCTTTGATTGTCTTGGCGCCATGTGTTTTACAGCGGACGCGCGGAAGCTCACAATGCAAATAAGTCGCAAACTGCATGGTATCCAGGTGTCGCCAAGTACGCTTGTTTCGATCATCATGCTTTGGGCACAGGGTGCCGCATTCAGGGCAGGGGCCAACGTCATCGCTGTACTCGATAACAATGTCTACCCGC
>CALZIG010000155.1 GCA_945787585.1 uncultured Gammaproteobacteria bacterium
AAATAAATTTCAATTAAAAACAATTACTTATTATTCACTTACAACCTTGTTTATATTTAAATATTTTTACCCACACAAATTATTAGGATCAATAAGGCCTAAAAGGGTAATTGCCTAAGCCCCTACTTCTTGGGTAAATAACGCAAAGGATCAACAGGCTGACCATTAAAACGAATCTCAAAATGCAGCATGACGCGATCACTACCACTTCTCCCCATGGTGGCAACCGGCTGTCCTTGCTTCACTAAGTCACCCTCTTTCACCAGTAGTTTATCATTGTGCGCATAGGCACTTAGATAGCTCTCGTTATGCTTAATGATTAATAAATTACCATAGTAAGAGAGCCCATTACCGCTATAGACCACCTTACCTCTGGCCGCAGCACGTACCGACGCCCCTTCCTGTCCACCAATATCAACCCCTTTACGATCGATCTTTTTTGCGGAAAAAGTTCTTAGCAATGCGCCATCAGTAGGCCACCCCCAGATCACAGGCCCCGGATTTTCTGCCAGCGATTTCTGCTGAACCTGTGGTTCACTTTTACGGTTTGAGCGTTGACTTGTTGTCACCGGCGTACGTTTATGCACTTGATCTTTGTGACGTGCGGACTGAAGCAGCGCAGGGTTTGATTGATTCAGTGGCGGTGCAATCCGTAGTACCTGACCTTCGTGAATGACATAAGGCGCTTCCAGTTTATTCCACGCTGCCAGCTGTTTAGCATCCTGACCATAGCGCCAGCCGATTGAATAGAGCGAATCGCCCTGCTGCACTTTATAATGAACCAACGAGCCACAAGCACTGAACAATAGTGTTAAACAGGCCAGAAAAACTGTTGTTAGATGATTGCGCATACTACATTAGTAGCGGTAACGCTCAACTGAACTTAACGACGGCATAGGCAACTGCGGCAATAATAACCACCGCCCAACCGATACGATCAATATAGGCGCGCAGTGCCTTCTCCATGCGCTCGCCGCCCCAATAGATGAGGCCCGCGACCATAAAAAAACGTAACCCACGCCCGATGACCGAACAGAGCAGAAATGGTAAAAATGCCATCGACACTGCACCCGCCGTGAGCGTAAAAATTTTATATGGGATCGGTGAAAACCCAGCAATGAAGACCACCCACACACCCCATTCCGCAAACCATGCTACCGCTGTTTCGTAATGCGCCCAGTAGTGGGTCTCCTGAATCAAAGGGGCAATCGCATCAAAGGCAAAATAGCCGATCAAGTAACCAAACACGCCGCCAAGGGCCGACGCAATGGTGGTGATCGACGCATAAAACCAGGCACGGGAACGCTGTGCGAGCACCATCGGTGCCAGCATCGCATCCGGTGGAATTGGAAAAAATGAGGATTCGGCAAAGCTCAGGGCCGAAAGATAATAAGGTGACCTCGGGTGTGCTGCCCAGACCATCACCTTGTCATATAGATAGCTGAACAATTTCATTATTGGATGATTATGTTTTCTGTCCGCTTAACATCGGCACAAAACTCACCTGTTCAATAAACGCCTCTTCAACCCCTTCATGCGTACGTGTATAGAGCATCAGGCGCTGCATCCCCTGCTTGCCAATCGGGATGATGAGGCGCCCACCGATGTTCAACTGCTCCAGTAACGGCATGGGCACTTCCACCGGCGCTGCGGTGGCGATAATGCCATCATAAGGGCCATACTGCGACCACCCCTCTGTGCCATCATCAAATTTGAGACGTATATTGCGCAGCTTAAGCGTTTCAAAGCGTGCGCGAGCCTGTTTTAACAGCCCCTCAATGCGCTCTACACTATAGACCTCTTTGACCAACAAAGAGAGAATCGCCGCCTGATAGCCGGAACCCGTGCCGATCTCCAGCACTTTAGTCAGCGGACCACTCATGAGTAATGCTTCTGTCATCCGCGCCACAATATAAGGCTGCGATATCGTTTGGCCATAACCAATCGGCAGCGCCGAGTCTTCATAGGCACGGCTGGCAAGTGCCTCATCGACAAAGATATGGCGCGGCGTGGCACGCATCGCCTCCAGCACTTCTTGACTGCTGATCCCTTCTCTTTCAAGCCGCGTGATCAAGCGATCATGCGTGCGCTGTGAGGTCATCCCAATACCCTGATGCCGTGACATTAGTGTTCCAGCCTTTGCGCCCAGTCACGCACGGTATCGAGCAAGCGGTGATTGGTAAGGTCTACCTGTAACGGGGTGATCGAAACAAAACCTTCGTTGATCGCATGAAAATCCGTGCCAGGTCCGGCATCCTGTTCGCCGCCGGCGGGACCGATCCAGTAAATGTCACGACCGCGCGGGTCCTGTTCACGGATAACCGCCTCGGCCTTATGTCGATGGCCAAGGCGAGTCACCTTGAAACCGGCGAGTTGCTCCCACGGAAGATCAGGCACATTTATATTAAGGATGGTATTGCCATCAAGTGGCGCATCACGCAACTGCACCACGAGCTTTTGTGCAACACGCGCTGCTGTTTCAAAATAGGTCGCGTTGTGACTGGTCAATGAAATCGCAATCGTTGGCAAACCCAGAAAACGTCCTTCCATCGCTGCCGCTACGGTACCGGAATAAAGCACATCATCACCGAGATTGGCGCCGTTATTGATACCGGAGACCACCATATCTGGCTCTTCCTGTAGTAATCCTGTGATGGCGAGATGAACGCAATCTGTTGGCGTACCATTGATTGAATAGAAGCCGTTCTCGGCACGCGTAACGCGCAGTGGCTGGTCGAGCGTCAGGGAGTTGCTGGCGCCGCTGCGGTCTCGATCCGGGGCGACCACGGTAGTCTCCGCCATCTCAGCAAGGGCACGATTGAGATGAATAATACCAGTTGCCTGATAGCCATCATCGTTACTGATTAGAATATGCATCTCTTTACATCACTCAAACAGGATCACAGACAAACCACAATATTAGAACAGTGAGGTAAGCTTAACTGGTATGCGGATATTGTTACAATCACGACCCTGCTATGAACCGTGGACGATGGTGCCTGCGCCAGTTATGCCAGCACAGCAGTACATAGTGCAATCAGTCCTGTCGGATAGATGCCCAGAAATAATATTAACAGGCCATTAGCACTCATTACGGCACGCATGTCGTATGCGCTGCTGATAGGTGTATTATCTACCGCGTCATCGAAATACATATATTTGATCACACGTAGATAGTAAAAGGCACCGATGACAGAGAACACAACCGCAAGCACGGCCAACCATACCAGTCCGGTATCAACCACCGCGCTCAATACCGCCAGTTTGGCATAAAAACCGACGGTGGGTGGCACACCTGCCATCGAGAACATCACAATCAACATCATACCCGCAAACCATGGGCTACGTTGATTGAGCCCCTTGAAGTCTTCCAGTTTGTCGGCCTCAAAGCCGTTACGGCTCAACAGTATGATCATGCCGAAACCCGCTAGTGACATCAATGTATAGGCGATCACATAGAACATCGCCGCTGAATAGCCACTACTGGTGCCGGCAATAATACCCAACAGCAGAAAACCCACATGCGAAATCGTTGAATAGGCAAGCATCCGTTTGATGTTGGTCTGCGCAATCGCAATCACATTACCCGCGATGATCGAGAGCACCGCGAGGATAATCAACATATCCTGCCAGTGGTCAATCAGACCACCCAGTCCTTCGACGAGCAGACGCATCAACATTGCAAAGGCGGCAATCTTTGGCGCGGCAGTGATGAAGAGTGTAATCGCCGTCGGTGCGCCGTGATAGACATCGGGCACCCACATATGGAATGGCACGGCACCGAGTTTGAATGCGAGCCCAATAATGATAAAGACCAGCGCAAACTTCAGCACGATGTCATCACTCGACCCCTGCTGAATGAATGAGGCAATCGCGGTGTGATCCAGTGAGCCCGTCGCGCCATAAAGCATCGACATACCGTAGAGCAACATGCCAGATGCGATCGCACCAAGCACGAAGTACTTCATTGCTGCCTCAGAGGCAACATCCGAATCGCGGTTAAGAGCGACCATGGCGTACATAGCAAGCGACAGGACCTCAAGCCCGAGGTAGATCACCAACAGATTATTGGCCGACACCATCACCATCATGCCCAGCACCGCGAACAGCGCCAGCACAAAATATTCACCCTTGAACAGGCCACGCTCAATCAGGTATTCGCGTGAGTAGATAAAGACTATCGCGGTGCTGAGGTAGATAAAGAGCTTAAGCACGGTGCCCATGCCATCATTCACAAACATCCCACCAAAGGTGTATTCTGGCACTGAACTCTGCACGATGACAGAGAGCACCGCAGCACCCAGCAATGTCGCCTGCGAAAGCAGATAGGTGATTGAACGATTTTTATCCGTCAGAAATAGATCGACCACCAGGACAACACATATCATGGTGAGCACAAAGATCTCTGGCAGTGCCGGTGCAAAATTTGGGATTTCGAAAGCCATCATTCTCTATCGTCTAATGTTCGTTATCAGATCGCAATAAGTACGTAATACATTAAAGCTTGGATACAACAACATGCTCAAGCAGGTTGTTGACCGTTGCGTGCATTACATCAATCAGTGGCGCAGGCCACAGACCCAGTATTAATACCGCAGCTGCTAATGTGCCCAGAATCATCGCTTCACGCGCATTCAGGTCCTTCAGTTCAGCCACCTTATCATTCTTTACCTCGCCAAACAGCACTCGTTTGACCATCCACAGGGTGTACGCCGCACCAAAAATAAGGGTCAATGCCGCAAGGAAGGCGTACCAGAAGTTGGCCTGGAATGCGCTCAGAATCACCATGAACTCGCCGACAAAACCAGAGGTACCCGGTAGGCCTGCATTGGCCATCGCAAAAAAGAGCATCAATGCTGCAAAGACAGGCATGGTATTGGTCACACCGCCGTAGTCACTGATGTTACGGCTATGCATACGGTCATACATCACCCCGACACAGAGGAACATCGCGCCCGATATAAAGCCGTGCGAAACCATCTGTACCAGTGCCCCCTCTACGCCCAACACCGCGCCCTGAATAGAGCCAGTCTTCTCAAAGATGGTGAACACCAGGAAGAAACCGAGCGTCACAAACCCCATGTGTGCAATCGATGAATAGGCGATCAGTTTCTTCATATCTTCCTGCACCAGCGCGACGAATGCGATGTAAACAATCGCAACCAGTGACATCAGAATAATCAACCAGTCGAGTTCGAAACTCGCGTCCGGCACAATCGGCATCATGAAGCGCACAAAACCGTACGCGCCAAGCTTCAGCATAATAGCCGCCAGAATCACGGAGCCACCTGTCGGCGCCTCAACATGCGCATCCGGCAACCAGGTATGCACTGGCCACATCGGTACTTTGACTGCGAAGGCGATCAGGAACGCGAAGAATATGAGTATTTGCGCCTCAATGCCAATTTTAAGTGCGTGAAAATCGAGAATCGCAAAACTTTTGTCTGCCTGAAAATAGAGATAGAGCAGCGCGACTAATAGAAAGACCGAGCCAAAAAAGGTGTAAAGGAAGAACTTGATCGTGGCATAAACACGACGTGGACCACCCCAGACACCGATGACAATAAACATCGGGATCAGCATCGCCTCCCAGAACACATAGAAGAGCACTGAATCAAGCGCTGCAAAGACACCAATCATCATCCCTTCCATAATCAGGAAGGCCGCCATGTACTGCGCGACACGATCTTTGATCACTTCCCAGCCAGCAGCCACAACGAATATGGTTGAAAATGCCGTCAGCAGAATCAATGGCATTGAAATACCGTCGACACCGAGGTGGTAGTTGATATTAAACGTCGGTATCCAGCTCGCCATCTCGACAAACTGCATCTCATGCGTACTGTTATCAAAACTGAAAAAGAGCGGCAGTGATACCAGGAAAGTGACAGCCGAGACCGCTAATGCCATCCAACGGATATTGGCATCAGTCGTGTGTCGACTCGCGGCAAGCACCGCTAGTCCACCCAATATGGGTAACCAGATTACTAGACTAAGCAGTGGCAAGCTGAATATCCTCCGATATTTCCATTATTATTATTTCTTAAACTATTACAAACAGGGTTAACAACACCACAAGCCCGAGAATCATCGCGAAGGCGTAGTGATAGAGATAACCTGTTTGGGTATAACGTGCAACACTTGCGAACCAGCCAACCAGGTTGGCACTCCCATTCACAACATAACCATCGATCAATTTAGCATCACCAGTCTTCGAAAGGACATTGCCAATCTTACGACTCCCTGCTGCAAAGACCTTGTCATTAAAATCGTCGCAACCATAGTTACGGTCCAGCAGTTTAAACAGCGGTAAACACTGCTGCTTAAAGAAAGCAGCCAGATCAGGGCGTCGCATATAGATAAACCAGGCACAACCCAGCCCCGCTATCGAAAACCAGAATGCTGGCGTCAACAGACCGTGTACGATAAAACCACCCGCGCTGGTAAAACTAGCGCCCAGTTGAGCAAGCACATCGTGCTCTTCGTAGACCACAATAGAATCCCCAAAGTAGTCGCCAAAGAGAACATCACCAACGGTCATATAACCAATCACCAAACTTGGTATCGCCAGCAGAATCAACGGCACGGTAACGACCCACGGCGATTCACGCAGATGCTCACGAGTGTGGTCATCCATGCGCTCTTTGCCATGGAATACCAAAAAGAACATGCGAAAACTATACAGCGCGGTGATAAAGACACCGATCAATACTGCAGCATAGGCAAATGTCGCGCCTGGAATTGTAGAGGCATGTACGGCTTCGATAATCGCATCTTTCGAGAAAAACCCGGAGGTCCCTGGAAAACCGATCAGTGCCAGCGATCCGATCAACGCTGTCCAGTAAGTGATCG
>CALZIG010000156.1 GCA_945787585.1 uncultured Gammaproteobacteria bacterium
CTTTGCCTTTTGCTATCAGTATCTTGAGTTGAGATTGCTGCTGTGCTTGTTTCATGTGGCGTGAGCCTTCCTTCATACAATATGCGTGAGCAAAAAATAGCCAGCTATTCTATAACATTTCTGTAGGTTCTGAGAACCCCGAAAAATGCTCATTGGCCGCTGGCCGACCAAATTAACGGCTAAATGCCCGACTTTTGTTTAAACAGATGCTGTAGCTCTGCTTTCTCCGCGTCACTGTGTTCAGCTGCCGGTTTGTTACATAGAAACTCAATGCGTTGAGCGATGTGCTGGCGGTAGAGTTGCTGTAGTAGGTCGCTAAATTCCTGTTCCTGGTGGTCATTGGCGACCAGGTGTTCCTGCTGTATTAACTTGGCTAGATAGCGGCTTTCTTCGCGATCTCGCCAGCGTTCTAGAACCGCACCTGTACTAAGATGTGGGCTGGTTCTCAACATTTCAAGTAATTCGATTAATAATGTGATGCCGGGCGCATTCAGTGAGGCGAATCGTTGCGGCTCTTGCTCGAGTTGACCCAATGCAGGGTTGTTTAACAGGAGCGTGATCGCCTGGCGTACGAGCGAGGGCTGTTTGCCTCGTTTATTGCGTGACTGGCGCGACGGTGGCCGGGAAACAGCTGCGGTCGCGACGGGCTCATTGCTGTCCAGCAGGCGGCTCAGCGTACGTTCTTCCATGTGAGCGATCTCGGCAAGGCGGGTTACCATCATGTGCTTAAAAACACCTGCAGGCAGTTTTTTGAGATGAGGGCGCGCCAGTTCAACGAGACGTGCCTGACCGTCGATACTGCTCATATCGACCTGTTTAGCGAGGTGCTCGTAGAGATAGGTGGACAGCGGCGCGGCGTCGTCGATGCGTGCTTCGAGCGCCTCCTTGCCCTCTTTTTGCACCAGTGAATCGGGGTCTTCGCCATCGGGCAGAAACATGAAGCGCGCCTGTCGTCCCGCCTGCATCACCGGCAGCGTGTTTTCGAGTGCGCGAGTGGCGGCTTCGCGTCCGGCACGGTCGCCGTCGAAACAGAAGACGACCTCGCTGGTGGTGCGGAACATCAGCTCCAGATGTTCAACGGTGGTGGCGGTGCCGAGGGTCGCGACGGCGTAGCGGATGCCGTGCTGTGCCAGCATTACTACATCCATGTACCCTTCGACAATCAGCAGGCGTTGGATATTACGTTCTGCCTGACGTGCCTCAAACAGGCCGTAGAGCGCCTTGCCTTTGTGAAAGATCGGGGTTTCGGGCGAGTTGAGATACTTGGGGGTGTCGTCGCCCATGACGCGTCCGCCGAAGCCGATGACGCGCCCGCGTGAGTCGCGGATCGGAAACATGATGCGCTCGCGAAAGCGGTCGTAGTGGCCGCCGTGATCTTTTTTGATCAGCATCCCGGTGGAGGCGAGTGCCGCTGTGTGGTCATCGCCGAACTTTTTTTGCAGCGTATCCCACCCCGGTGGGGCGTAGCCGATACCAAACTCGACAGCGGTCTCGCCGCTGAGGCTGCGTGCTTTGAGGTAATCGATCGCCTGCTTGCCTTTGGGGTGCTCTTTGAGTTGCTGGCGATAAAAACTGGCGGTCTGCTCCATCAGTTCGTAGAGCGGTTTGCTATCGTTTTGCCCCTGACTAGCGGTGTAACTGCCTTGCGGAATCTCCATGCCGACAAGTGCCGCGAGGTCGCGCACCGCGTCGAGAAAGTCGAGTCGCTCATATTCCATTAGAAAACCGATGGCGGTGCCGTGCGCGCCACAGCCGAAGCAGTGATAGAACTGTTTTTCCTGACTGACGGTAAAGGAGGGGGTCTTTTCATCGTGAAACGGACAGCAGGCGGAGTGATTGCGCCCCGCCTTTTTAAGCGGTACCTGCGCATCGATGAGATCGACGATGTCGACCCGTGCGAGAAGCTCGTCGATGAATTGCTGCGGAATTTTGCCAGCCATCGTGTGATTGTATCGCTAAGGGGTGGTGGCCGTCAGCGTTGTCAGTGGAACTGACGGTCGCGACGTGAAAGGTCGATGGCTAAGCGCCAAGTCTGGCTTTGATCTGTGCGCTGACGGCGCCCATGTCGGCACGGCCTTGCAGCTTGTTTTTTAACAGGCCGATCACTTTGCCCATCTCTTTGGCAGAGCTGGCGCCGCTGGTGGTGATGGCTTCGCTGATCATTGTCTCGAGTTCTGCTTCGCTCAGTGCCGGTGGCAGATAGTGGCTGATGATCTCAATTTCAGCCTGCTCTTTTTCGGCCAGTTCAGGGCGGTCACCCTTGGTGTACTGCTCGATGGAGTCGCGACGCTGCTTGTTCATCTTGTCGAGAATCGCGAGTATCTGGCTGTCATCCAGCTCGATGCGCTCATCGACTTCACGCTGCTTGATAGCGGCGCGGATCAAACGAATGACCCCCAGCCGATGCGCATCTTTGCTGCGCATGGCGGTTTTCATGTCATCGGTGAGGCGCTGTTGTAGCGTGCTGGCCATGGCTGGCTTGTATTTCGCTTAGTAAGGGGCGCGAACGGTGCGCATCTTTTCGCTATAGGTTTTTTTCTGTTGTCTCTTAACGGCAGCAGCAGCTTTGCGTTTGCGCACAGCGGTTGGCTTTTCGTAGAATTCACGGCGACGCACTTCAGAGATGATTCCGGTTTTTTCACAGATGCGCTTGAAGCGACGGACTGCAACCTCGAAAGGCTCATTTTCTCTCAAACGAACAGCAGGCATTTACTTTCCTCATTTAATGAATGGTTTGGCTGAAAACAGCGAACCGCGAATTCTACCCCTGTGGTGGGGGGGTTGTAAAGCGCGGGGGTATCGATGGCAGCGCTGGTCACGCATTGGCATCAGGTTTTCGGGTCATTGTGGGGGATCTTTAGCGCTTTGATGCGCAGGTCTGGCAGGCGGGGTCTTTTTGCCGTTGCAGGCGACGCCATTCCATAGTGTTGGCATTCAGCAGGAGCAGTCGAGTGTCGAGTGGTTTGCCAAAAGGCACCAGCAGTTTGAGGGTTTCGGCGGCCATCATGCTGCCGATGATGCCAGTGAGTGGTGCAAAAACACCGCTTTGGGCACAGTTTTCTTCGTCAGCGAGGGCGGATTCGTCGTAGAGGCAGCGGTAGCAAGGGCTGTTGCCGTCATCGTTGCGAAAGACGCAGATCTGCCCTGAGAGTCGAATGACGGCCCCTGAGATGAGGGGTGTGCGTGCCTTGACGCAGGCATCGTTGAGCATAAAGCGGGTGGCAAAGTTGTCGCTGGCATCGAGTACCGCATCGGCTTCGCTAACTGCAGTTTGCAGGGATTCACCACTTAAACGCTGTGTGAGTGCGGTGACAGTGATCTCGGGATTGAGCGCCAGCAGTGTTTTACGGGCTGAAACAGCCTTGTTTTGCCCAACACTTGAACTATTATGTGCGATCTGGCGTTGTAGATTGCTGAGATCGACGTTGTCATCATCACAGAGGGTGATCTGCCCGACGCCGCTGCTGGCGAGGTAGATCGCGGCGGGCGAACCGAGGCCGCCCGCACCAATGATCAGGACTTTTGATTGTTGCAGCCGCGTCTGTCCTGAAATATCGATTTCAGGTAGCAGGACATGGCGGCTGTAGCGTTCAAGCTGTTGGTCATCCATTTATTAGCTGTATCTACCATTAATATGTATAGGCAGTGACGCTGCTGAGTGGGGTGCGGCCGTCGTCTGCCCAGCCGCCGATCAGATAGATGGTGCGATCGATGTGAGCGACGCCCATTGCGGCCAATGGCGCGGGCATGGGGGGCAGCAGGTGCCAGGTAGCTGTTTTGGCATCGTAGCAGGCGGCGTGGTCACAGATGCCGTCACCACTATAGCCACCAAAAATAAAGGGCGTGTCATCCACCATGATGGAACCCAGGCCGGCCGCGGTCCACGGGAGCTTGAGGCTATCGAGGCTCCATTCGCCATTGGCGGGATTGAAGGCTTCAATGTGATCGAAATTATTGAAGCCTTCAGGGGTAAAGGCGACACCGCCCATGGTTAAAATACGCTGGTTCATTACCACTGCATCGAGTGCGAAGCGGGGGGTGGGCAGTGGGCTGATCTGCTCCCATTCGAGCGTGGTAAGGTTGAGGCGTTCGCAAAAATCAAAGCCGGGATCGGTCTTGGGGCCAGACAGGGTGGCATCCGGGTGGTGACCACCAAGGATGTAGATGTGGTTGTCATACAGTGCGCCAGCGGGGTAATCATGGGGCATCAGCATATCGGGGCCTAGCTCCCAACTATCTGTTTTTGGATGATAAATTTCAGTGGTGTGGAGAAATTGAAAGTTACCATCGGGCTTTTTGAAGCCACCGCCAATAATATAGATTGCATCACCAACGGTAGTCGCAATCGCCCCTGAGCGCAGGGTTGGCATCGCTTTTCCTGAGGACCAGCTATTTTGCTGGGGATCAAAAATAGTGGTGGAATTGAGGCTTTTGAAGTTGGGACCGCCGCCGCCAAAGACATAGATTTTGCCATTGTAGGTGGCGGTTGGACCGTGCGAACGGGCGATTTCCATCGCGGGTTTCTGTGTCCACTGTCCTTGATGGTATTTGATATCGTTCATAGGTATTTAATTATCTATCTGTTATTTATGGGAGATTTTATTTGAGCTAAAGATAGCATGGAAGCGCAATTGATAGCAGCGTCTGATCAAATATGCAAGTTTCTACGGCAGATGAATGTCGCCAGAATATATATTTAAGTGAATGATAGTTATAAAAATTCTTTGTCAGCAGTGGTAATCGACGCTAGCATCATTATTCTGTATCGGCTAAAGCTTTGTTTTGAATGAGCGATATAGTTATTGGAGCGCAGCAAGGTTTTCATGCTAGTATTTCATGCTGTGCTGGAAGTCAGTGGGCTGGCGAGGTTTGAGTGTGGCATGAGTCAGTCGAATGTATTTTGTGGTATCCCTGTGATGTTATGAAGCCTAAATGGATTTTCTCTTCAAAAGTTTTTATGTGAAGTGCGCAAGAAAAAGTTGTCGCACCTAAATTAATTGCAGGTTGAAGATACTGCTATCAGGCAGTGGAAAATTAGTGTATATCCGATTAAAGTAGTCGGTTATTTTTAGTCTACATAGTTCAGCAATAATAATTGCAGTGTTTGGGGAGAATAGACGTGTTGGATAAATCTTTGCATCGTAATAAATCATATAGTGAATCTTCGACGAGTACCCCTGCGAATGCTGCTTTCCCCCTTTTGCCGCCCTTGCAAGACCGTTTTGGTCGAACCTTCGATTACGTAAGAATCGCAGTCACAGAAAAATGTAACCTTCGTTGTACCTACTGCATGCCGGAAGAGGGCGTCGCGTTACAGGAAAAAAGCGCAGTGATCACGACCCCTGAAATTCAACGCACTGTCGAGACGTTGGCCAAAATGGGGGTTCGCAAGGTTCGTTATACCGGTGGCGAACCTTTGGTGCGTAAAGATATCGTCGATATCATCGCCAATACGGCCAATACCCCGGGTGTGAAAGCAGTACATTTAACGACGAATGGCCTGCTGTTCCCCAAGTACGCAGAGGATCTCCTAAAGGCTGGCTTAACCGGTGTTAACATCAGTCTGGATTCACTCACTGAAGAGAAGTTTGAGACGATTACGCGTCGCACCGGGCTTGCTCAGGTGCTGGAGAGCATTCGAGTCGCGCAGGATATTGGTATTCCTACGGTGAAGGTTAACATCGTATTAATGCGCGGTTTCAATGAAGATGAGTTGCACGATTTCTGTGAAATGACCAAAGATCAGCGGATAACAGTGCGATTTATCGAATTTATGCCTTTTGATGCGCACCAAATTTGGGAGTCTGGCGAGCATTTTGCCAGCGCAGCCAATCTGGTGGATCAAATTGAAGGTTTTTATCCTGGCATCAAGACCGCTTCAGGTACCCGTACCGAGCATCACATTTTTCAGGCGCCGGGTTACATGGGCAAGATTGCGGTCATCCCTGCCTTCACTCGTAGTCTTTGCGGTAACTGCTCGCGAATTCGTTTGACCTCTGATGGAAAGATTCGTAATTGCCTCTATTCTGACGATGAATTTGATTTGAGAGCGGTGCTCCGTGCTGAAGGCAGTACTGAAGAAGATATCGTTAGTTTGTTTCGTAAGGCGTTTGGTGAAAAGCATCGTGATGGTTTTGAAGCTAAAAAACAGTCGTCTGAGAAGAAAGTCGATGTGGGTGATATTGGTAAGAGTCGTACGAGCATGACGCAGATTGGCGGCTGATAAAAGCCGGGTTTATTTTTATATCAATAAATATTTCTAGAGAGAATAATCATGGGTGATGAGTTAACACATTTTAATGCTGCCGGTGAGGCACATATGGTGGATGTGGGTGCAAAGGATATTACGGTGCGTGAGGGTATTGCTGAAGGGCGGATTTTCATGGAGCCTGAGACCCTGAAGAAAATTATGGCCGGTGATCATAAGAAAGGTGATGTGCTTGGCATCGCGCGTGTTGCCGGAATTATGGGCGCAAAGAAGACGCCAGACCTGGTGCCGCTTTGTCATCCTATTATGATTACAGCGGTTGATGTTGAGCTGACCCCTGAGCCTGAAAATAATTCGGTTTATTGCAAGGCAGTCGTGCGATGCAAGGGCAACACCGGCGTCGAGATGGAGACATTGACCGCGGTACAGGTCGCGCTACTGACGATTTATGATATGTGTAAGGCGGTAGACCGCGGCATGATGATGACTGATATCGGGCTGTTGTCTAAATCGGGCGGTAAGTCTGGCTCGTGGCGACGTACTGCATAATTGTTTGAATGAGGGAATTATGGAAATTGACGTAAAGTTTTTTGCTAGTCTTCGTGAACGTATGGGGCGCACCAGCGATAAAGTGACGCTTGATCAGCCGGCAGCCACTGTCGCCGTCGTTTGGGCGAAAGTGTCTTCTGAGCCGATGCCCAGTAATATCCTGGTTGCCGTCAACAAGGAATACACAGATCTGAATCAAGCATTAAAAGGCGGTGATGAAGTGGCCTTTTTTCCGCCCGTGACTGGAGGTTAAAGAAGATGAAAGTGGTTGTTCAGACGGACAAACTTGATCCATATCAGGCGATCACGCACCATGAAACCACTGAATTAGAATCAGGCAAGCATGGTGGCGTGGTCAGTTTTGTGGGCACGATGCGCGATTTTAATGATGGTGAAGATGTCACTGCGATGAATCTGGATTATTATCCGGGGATGACTGAAAAGCATATCGAGCAGGTCTGCCAGGAGGCAATGGAGGGCTGGGATGTCATGGATGTATTAGTGGTGCATCGTGCCGGTGATGTCTACCCATCCGACCCGATCGTGTTGGTGGCGGTATGGTCTGCTCATCGCGCCGCAGCATTTGATGCCTGTCGTTATGTGATCAACTATTTAAAAGAGCGCGCCCCTTTCTGGAAGTGTGAAGTGACGACTGAAGGAAAAAAACATTGGGTAGAGCATAATTCAGAAGACCCGGGTGCAGCCAAAAGCCGTTTGAAATCAGCTTAAATTCCCGCTGACTAAATTTAATTGATTTGATTACAAGGCCTGCGTGAGATGATCACTCGGGCCTTTTCGTTGGCTTAAATGAGTGTTAGATGAAAGGGCCGGGCCTGATGAGAGAAAAAGAGCAAAGTACGCGAATTATATTTGTCCGCCATGGGGAGACCGATTTTCCACTGGATCGTCTTTATTGCGATGACAGAGAGTCCCCTCCGCTGAATACGGCCGGGATAGCGCAGGCTGAGGCAGCTGCTATGCGGTTATCGAATGTCTCAATTGATGCAATCTACGCTAGTCCTACGCAGCGCACACAGATGACCGCTAAGGCAGTCGTGGAAAAAAATGGTGGTGAAATCATTACTAATGACGCCTTTTTGGAGCGACGATTTGGTGAATGGGATGGGCTCTATTTTGATGAGGTTGAGAAAAATTACCCGGAGGGGTATCGCGCCTGGAAAGAGGATCCGCTTAATTTCGCCCCAAAAGGCGGGGAAACAATAGGGGGTTTACTGGCCAGAGTTAGAATTGGTGTAAATACGGCTTTAGCGTCTCACGCAGGCAAAACAGTCGTGATAGTCGCCCATGTTGGCCCGATCCGAGTGATGATGGCAGAGGCGTTGAAAATGCCGCTTATTGGCTATCGCCAGCTAAGGATCGACTATGCCTCGTCATCTGCCGTTGATTTTGGTGAGAGACAAAATAATATTGTATATCTTAATAGGATTTGATTTATACTGTTTTATTGGATAGCGTTTTACGGTAAGCCACGTTTATCCTAAAGGTTCTATTTGATGTGGCCGATATAAATGTATGGAACGTCAGTGTATTGAATGGAGTGATTGGCCTCGTAAAATAAATTTCTGTTGCAAATCAACGGAATTAGCGGCTTCACTGCAAAGTAGTAGATAGGTCAGGTGTTGACACGGAATGTGTCTGTTGCTATAAATAGCGCAGCATAAAAAAGATTTTAAATGTGCGGATATAGATGGAAGCTTTTGTCCGTAAACTTGCAAGCAACCGTGCCATAGGAAGACAGGCAAGGGCTTGTGTAAGACAATTGCTTCCAAATAACAGGGGGTTTGATATGAAAATTCGTAATGTAGTTAAGAGTTTAGCAATGGTTGGGGC
>CALZIG010000157.1 GCA_945787585.1 uncultured Gammaproteobacteria bacterium
ACCGCCAAATTTTGATCGCCACTTGTAAAAGCTGGCGCTGCTCATGCCGTGCTCCCGGCACAGAGCGGGGACCGGTGTGCCAGACTCGGCCTGTTTCAGAATCGCCAGAATCTGGCTGTCATTATATCTTGATGTTTTCATGCAGAATCTCCTTTGTGCAGTTTACGAGAAAATTCTACTTTTGAGGTCAACTATTTTTAGGGATGATTACCATTAGGTATTCATGCTTGCTAACAGATGGGGTTAATTGCGACTCAGCAATTGCGGCAAATGGAAACATCATTGCCAATATGGCAATAACAACCACTCTACCCTTAAAAACAAAATAATTAGCCATAATTCTTAGATGAATACCCTATAATTATTTCTTTACTTATGAATGAAAGCGCTATACATGAATAACATGGATTCAACGCTTTAATCACAATATTTTTAACTGCGATAGACAACGCTACTAATACTCATGATTCTAAAAGAATTGAGAGTAGTATCAAAAATTTGTCACTTAACTGAGCAGCATCGCTGCTGTTCAGTGATGACTTATCAACAAAGGTTAATCTGCTATTAATCTTCGTCTACAGTCTCATCCTCACCTGTCCAGCCAGCTAATTTAGACTTGGCTATTGCTTCACCGTGAATCCTTTCGTGACGGGCTCTAAGATCCGCCGGTAATTTGCTAACGAGACAACCATACTTATCCCATTCATCATTTACTTGGTCCAATAAAACTTCGATCCGCCCCCTATTCCACCCTTCACAAGTTTCTGATTCTGGAATAAGTTCGAAAACCCAGGCATCTCGAACAACTTTGCCTATACTCGTCATGCCACCCTGCAAATCTTTATCTACGCCAACATATGTGTCTGGTCTTGTCATTTTTACCATTCTCTTTGAAAATAAGCCCAGCTCAGATAACCTGAGCATCGACGCTAGTTTACGGAACTACTATCTTATTTCAAACTAATATAGGTGGCAAAAGCCATTAATCGCCTAAAACTGACCATGTCAGCGATCAGGCTTTATCGACCAATAACGAATTGTGGGTGATATAGAAGCCCTCCAGACCTTGTAGGACTTTAGTGTTTCGCCTCAAATCACTCAAAATAGAAAGCCTATCTAAACCTGTGATCCGGCAACACACTCATGCGTCTGCTGAATACTTTCCTCTTCATCTGGTGCTTCTATCCGTACCGTGAAGCCCCATAATCTGGAAAGATGCTTGAGCACTTCATCGGTGTCATCATTGAGCGGACGACGATTATAAGGCGTATATCTTAATGTCAAAGAACGATCTCCCCGCAAGTCAACATTATGCACCTGTAGATTAGGCTCACGCGAGCCTAGATTATATTGCTCTGCCAGTGCACTGCGGATATAACGATAACCCGCTTCATCATGGATCGCCGATACATTTAACATATTTTCTTTATCATCATCGAGAATAGAAAAGAGCTTAAGTTCTCGAATCAAATGTGGCGAGAGGTACTGCAAAATAAAACTCTCATCCTTAAAATTACGCATCGCAAAATCGAGTGTCTTTTGCCAGTCACTGCCCGCAATCTCAGGAAACCACTCACGATCTTCATCGGTTGGACACTCACAGATACGACGAATATCCTGCATCATGTTAAACCCAAGAGTATAGGGATTGATACCTGAAAAATAGGGGCTATCAAAAGGCGGCTGATAAACCACATTAGTGTGTGCCTGCAGGAATTCAATCATGAACCCATCGGTCACCAGTTTCTCGTCATAAAGCTGATTAAGAATAGTGTAGTGCCAAAAAGTGGCCCATCCTTCATTCATCACCTGAGTCTGACGCTGCGGATAGAAGTACTGCGCGATCTTACGCACAATACGAATAATCTCACGCTGCCACTTCTCCAGTAACGGTGCGTTCTTCTCAATAAAATAGAGGATGTTCTCCTGCGGTTCTATAGGCCAGCGCGATGCATCACTTTGCGCATGATCCTTATCTGGATACGTTGGCAAGGTACGCCACAGGTCATTAATCTGCGACTGCATATAGGTCTCACGCTCTGACTGGCGACGCTCTTCATCCACCAGTGTTAAACGCTGCGGACGTTTATAACGATCAACACCGTAATTCATCAAGGCATGACAGGAATCAAGCAACATCTCGACTTCTGTTTCACCGTAACGTTGCTCGCACTTCTTAATATAGTTACGAGCAAATAACAGATAATCAACAATTGAGTCAGCATTGGTCCAGGTCTGAAAAAGATAATTATTTTTGAAAAAAGAGTTATGGCCATATGAGGCGTGAGCGATCACCAGGGCCTGCATTGTCATCGTATTCTCTTCCATCAGATACGCAATACAGGGATTTGAATTGATCACAATTTCATAGGCAAGGCCCATGTGCCCACGCCGATAACGCTGCTCAACCCCCAGAAACTGTTTGCCAAACGACCAGTGATGGTACCCGACAGGCATACCGACGGTGGAATAGGCATCCATCATCTGCTCTGCAGTGATTACCTCAATCTGATTGGGATAGGTGTCCAGTCCAAAGTTGGCTGCGACCCTTGAAATCTCACAGTCATAATGATCGAGTAATTCAAAAGTCCACTCAGAACCTTCAGAGATATAACTGCTCATGACCACTGCTTCTCAAAAAGTTTACGGAAGACCGGATAGATATCAGCGTTATCACTGATAGTCTGAGTCGCAAAGTTATTATAGACATCTGAAACCTTCTGATACTCGTCCCACAGATCGCCAGTAGAACCATCCTCTGTCACCTCTACATAGGCGTAATACTGCAGATAAGGCATGATCGATTCCAGCAGCATGTCCCGACAGGTATGAGAATCATCGGCCCAGTTGTCACCGTCCGATGCCTGTGCAGCGTAGATATTCCAGTCACTCGTTGGATAACGCTCGTGGATGATATCGCACATCATTTTAATTGCACTAGAGACCACTGTCCCGCCGGTCTCCCTCGAATAAAAGAACTCTTCTTCATCAACCTCTTTGGCAATTGTATGATGACGTATAAACACAACTTCAATGCGTTCATAAGAACGGGTCAGAAATAAATAGAGCAATGTAAAAAAACGCTTGGCAATCTCTTTTTCAAACTTTCCCATCGAGCCAGAGACATCCATCAAACAGAACATCACCGCCTGACTCGTCGGAATGGGTTCATCAATGCGATTGTTATAACGCAGATCAAAGGTATCGATAAATGGTACCTTGCGAATCCTGCGCTTTAATTCCTTTATCTCATCACGAAGGGCAATTACTAGCGGATCATCATCGAGCGACTTTTCTAGCAGCAGTGCTAATTCTTCTTCAGCTTCATGTAAGCGGCGTGATGGTGAGGCGGTCAGTGCGATACGTCTCGCTAATGCACCTTTCATTGAACGGATAACGCTAATATTTGATGGGTTACCATGTGAAGTATAACCGGCACGAATTTTTTTGAACTGCACTTCACGCGTCAACTGAGTCTTGATCATGCTTGGCAATTCAAGGTCTTCAAAAAAGAGGTCCATGAATTCATCACGTGACAATGAAAAGGAAAAGTCATCCTCCCCTTCACCGCTATCGCTCGCTTTTTTACCGCCACTCCCCGCCCCGCCTTGTGGGCGCGCTATCTGATCACCCGTCACAAATTCTTCATTACCGGGATAAACCTGCTCTTGGCGACCACCACGACCGGTGCCAAAGGTTGGCTCCGCGATGTCTTTAGCGGGAATATTGATCTTCTCACCGTGCTCCATATCGGTGATACTACGTTTCGAGACCGCCTCTTCAACCGCATGCTTGAGATGCTTTTTATAACGGCGAATGAATTTCTGGCGATTTACTGCACTTTTATTCTTACCGTTGACACGCCTGTCGATAACCTGAGTCACATGAACACCTTGTCATTACTGCACAGCAGGATCAGGAAGATTTACGTGTGCGTAAATGCCACTCACATAGTAATCGCACCTGTTTCGGTGTATAGCCTTTGGCTACCATACGATCAATAAATTCCTGATGTTTTTTCTGATCCTCAGATGACGCCTGCGCATTGAATGAGATCACTGGCAATATATCTTCGGTATTGGAAAACATCTTCTTTTCAATCACCGTACGCATCTTTTCAAAGCTGGTCCATGAGGGATTCAACCCTTCATTATTAGCCCGAGCACGTAGCGTGAAGTTAACAATCTCATTGCGGAAGTCCTTAGGGTTACTGATACCCGCAGGCTTCTCAATCTTCTCCAGTTCATCATTCAGGGCTGCGCGATCGAACATCTCACCCGTATCGGGATCCCTGAATTCGCCATCCTGAATCCAGAAATCAGCGTAAGTGACGTAACGGTCAAAGATGTTCTGTCCAAACTCTGCGTAAGATTCAAGATATGCGGTCTGTATCTCTTTAGAAATAAATTCACTGTAATTGGAAGCCAAATAGCCCTTGATAAAGGCCAGGTATCGTTCTGCCGTCTCAGGTGGAAACTGCATCTGCTCAATCTGTTGTTCCAGAATATAGAGCAGGTGAACTGGATTGGCGGCAACTTCCGAATGGTCATAATTAAATACTTTTGACAGAATCTTGAATGCGAAACGTGTTGAAAGCCCTGTCATCCCCTCATCCGGCCCGGCACTGTCTCTGTACTCCTGATATGACTTCGCCTTCGGATCGACATCCTTAAGATTTTCCCCATCATAGACCCGCATTTTGGAATAGATACTCGAGTTTTCTGGTTCAATCAGACGTGTTAACACCGCAAACTGTGCCATCATTTTTAATGTATCCGGGGCACAAGGGGATGATGACAACGAACTGTTGATCAGCAACTTCTCATAGATCTTCACTTCTTCGGAGACACGCAAACAATAAGGCACTTTGACGATATAGATACGATCGAGAAAAGCCTCATTATTCTTGTTGTTCTTGAACGACTGCCATTCAGATTCATTAGAATGCGCCAGAATGGTACCAGTAAAGGGTATCGCAGGAAACCCTTCCGTCCCTTTGTAGTTACCCTCCTGAGTTGCGGTCAAGAGTGGGTGCAGTACTTTTATCGGTGCCTTAAACATTTCGACAAATTCAAGCAACCCCTGGTTGGCGAGGCAAAGACCACCGGAATAACTATAAGCATCCGGGTCATCCTGTGAAAACTCCTCCAGTTTGCGAATGTCAACCTTACCCACCAGCGATGAAATATCCTGGTTGTTCTCGTCGCCCGGCTCAGTTTTCGCAATGCCCACTTGCTTCATCACGGAGGGGTTAAGACGCACTACCCGAAAGTTAGAAATATCACCGTTAAATTCATGTAAACGTTTGACCGCCCATGGTGACATCACACCGGGCAGATAGCGTTTATCAATACCGTAGTCTTCGGCAAGGATCTGGGCATCTTCCTGTGGTGAAAAGAGACTAAGTGGAGATTCATTCACTGGCGACCCCTTAATAGCATAAAAGGGTACTTTCTCCATCAATGATTTAAGCTTCTCTGCCAATGATGACTTACCACCACCGACCGGACCCAGCAGATAAAGAATCTGTTTCTTCTCTTCGAGGCCCTGCGCCGCATGACGGTAAAAAGAAACGATTTGTTCGACGGTCTCTTCCATGCCGTAAAACTCTCTGAATGCGGGATAGACTTTGATCATCTTATTAGAAAAGATACGGCTGTAGCGCGCATCTTTTCGGGTGTCCACCATTTCGGGTTCACCGATAGCAAGTAACATCCGTTCTGCGGAAGTGGCATAGGCACTGGGGTCATCTTTACAGATATCCAGAAATGCTTGCAGGCTCATCTCTTCTTCCTGAGCCTCTTCATAACGAGATTGATATTCGTCGAATATAGTCATGATTCACCTCATTACCCGGAGCAGTAATGCGTTCCAGGTTTTATTAACCTTAATATTAATATCGGCCATACAAATCGTTTCTGAGCTATATTTGACGCTAAATACGTCAATATTCTGTCTTCCTGTCCACTGTTATCTGTATGGCGCGCTGATCTGCAAAATTAATTTGACGGCTTCACACTCCTGTCAAACTAAAGCGATACTGAGATAGTTATCTGCATGAATCAGGCCACCTTGGCCATATAAGATAAGATCACTATTTACGGTTAAGGTTCCAGTCATAATCCAGAAATTCGATCTCGATTGCACCCGAATTGAGGCGCTGAATATCACGTGTGGATAATCCGAGTGAATCACCATAAGCCGACAGGAATTGCTCCAACCGCTGATAGCCACCCCAGCCACGTTCAAAATCTTCGCGGTACCACTTAAAGATCATCGAGACATTAAGCCTGTCTCCTGCTAAACGGTTGCGGCTAAGGTCACTCAAAAAGCGCCGCGCTGCCGCATCGAGTTGAGCCTCAATCTCTGCACCACTATAGGCCATGGCTGAGAGCGCCGGACAACCGATACTGGCGCAGTTCACCGCAAAGTGAATCCGTGGCTCCTGGTATTTTCCTTCAGCGCGAATAAGACCATGCTCGATATCATCTAATGAACGGGTTTTACCCAATAGTGGAATAAAGGTTTTCTGCCACGGCGACTGTAACCAGGAACCCAGATCTTTAATCGATTCAATCCCCGGATACCCAGTCAGTACCAACTCTACCGTCCAGGCGTTATAGGCATTAATCAAAAAGGCCAGCTGCTCTGACTTAGGCCAGCGCTCGAACATCGCCAGAGACACCGACTCAAGCGAATTTAGATAATCCTTCAGCAGAAAGCGATCTCGCGCAAAGGCACCATAGTCAACCTGTGTGGCGACACCCTGATTTATCGGCACGACATGTTTCTTGAGCAAAACATCCCAGTGACTGTGATCAAAGCTGGCTGCCTGCACCGATAGCGTCATTACTGATAGAAGTAAGCTTAGTATTAAACGTCTCATACGCCACGTCTCCATGTATGAAAGCGCTCAACCCACGCCAATAGGCGTTGCGGTGCATGCGCCCGCTTCCAGTTGCCCGCCACATATTTATTGGCTTCCGCCATGGTGGGGTAGATATGAATCGTACCGAGAATCTTGTTCAGTCCCAGCCCATGTTTCATCGCCGTGACGTATTCAGCAATCAGATCCCCTGAATGCTCCCCCACGATCGTCACACCGAGAATCCTGTCTTTACCCGGCACCGTGAGTACCTTGATGATACCGTGTGCCTCTTCGTCGGCAATAGCGCGATCCAGATCATCGATGCCGTAGGTGGTCAGTTCATACTCAACCCCCTGCTCCTTTGCCTCCGTCTCGTTGAGCCCGACACGCGCAACTTCGGGGTCCGTAAAGGTTGCCCATGGGATAACACGATAATCGACTTTAAAGGATTTGAAGCCACTAAATAACGCATTAACCGCTGCATACCAGGCCTGATGTGCTGCTGTATGAGTAAACTGATAAGGGCCCGCCACGTCACCCGCGGCATAGATATTGGGGAAGTTGGTCTGTAACAGTGCATTGACCTCGACGGTACGATTGACGGTCACACCCAATGCTTCCAGACCAAAGCCAGCGGTATTGGCGGCACGCCCCAGCGCAATCAGTACCTGATCAAAGGGGATGCGGACTTCTTCACCACCGTGATCGCAGAGCAGGATTTTTTCGCCCTCCTCAATACAGAACCCCTTCGCTTTGTGGCCCGTACGCACATCAATCCCTTCGGCCTTGAAGCGCTGCATCACCATCTCAGAGATATCTGGATCTTCGCGCCCCATAATACGCTCAGCCAGTTCAACTTGCGTCACCTCACTGCCAAGGCGCGCAAAGCTCTGTGCCAGCTCACAACCAATCGGGCCACCCCCCAGCACCACCAGACGCCGCGGCAGCTCGCGGAGATTCCATACGGTATCAGAAGTTAAATAACCGACCTCATCTATCCCGGGTAGAGGTGGCACCAATGGCCGCGCGCCGGTAGCAATAACGATATTGCGCGTAGTTAACGTCTCGCCATTGACTTCAACGGTATACGGGGAGGTAATTTTTGCCTCACCTTCAATCACATCGACCCCAAGCGACCGATAGCGTTCTATCGAGTCATGCGGCTCGATGGTCTTAATAACACGCTGAACACGCCCCATCACCTCGGCAAAATCGAAATCGACACTGGCCGACTTCATCCCTAGCTCACTCGCACGTTTTTGTTGAGCGACAAATTTGGCAGAACGGATCAACGCCTTGGAGGGTACACAGCCGGTGTTAAGACAATCGCCCCCCATTTTATGTTTTTCGATCAACGTTACTTTGGCCTTCACGGCCGCAGCGATATAAGAGGTCACCAGTCCAGCAGAACCCGCACCAATCACCACCAGGTTACGATCAAATTTTGCGGGTTTGGGATAGCCCTTCAAAACCTTTTTTGCTTTGATGATAGCGACAATTTTTTTGGCAATTAGCGGAAAGATCCCCAGTAATACAAAAGATAGCAGCAGTCCGGGTGACAAAATACCGCTTAGCGTCTCAATGCCCGCGATCTGCGTGCCCGCATTAACAAAGACAATCGTCCCCGCCAACATGCCCACCTGACTGACTAGAAAATAAGTGAGTGTCCGTATCGGCGTTAACCCCATGACTAAATTGATTACGAAAAATGGAAAGGCCGG
>CALZIG010000158.1 GCA_945787585.1 uncultured Gammaproteobacteria bacterium
GCATCTTTAGCATCAACTGGTCATTCACCCGCGCAACATCAACCAGCTCGGTCAACTGCTGTTTATAAACGGCATTCTGTTCACGTAAAATCGCTACCTGTCGCTCGATGAGTGATACTGATGCACCGGTGGTATGAATAACAGCCATCTGCGAAAGCAATTCATCTCGTTCATCAAAGAAGTTGGGGTGCGCGGTCAGATAATCGACCACTGCCTTATCATCAATCCTGGTTACCCCGGCTACCCCGGCTATCCCGGCTACCTTGGCATCCTGATTTTCCTGCACACTCATAATTCAATTGTCCCTTCATATACGTGGGTGGCGGGACCTGTCATCCGCACCGTGCTCTGCTCATCTACCCATCTTACCCAAAGACGACCGCCAGGCAAATCGACCTGTACTTCATCTTCCAGCAAGCCCCAGCGCTTGCCGACCACCATTGCAGCGCAAGCACCCGTACCACATGCCAGCGTCTCACCCGCGCCACGCTCAAATACCCGCAGGCGGATGTGGCGCGCATCGACCACTTCCATGAAGCCTACATTAACACGCTCAGGGAATCTTGCATGCGATTCAAGCAACGGCCCGAGATGCGCCACCGGGGCATCCGCGACTGCGGCCACCTGCAACACTGCATGCGGGTTACCCATCGACACCGCGCCCAGCTCATAAACGGTCTCTTCAACCTCGATGAGATAACGGTCGTCCATTTCATCTGCCACAAACGGAATCGCTTCAGGGATAAATTGTGGCAGCCCCATATCGACCGTCACCTCGCCATCCGCTTCCAGACTCAACTGGATGATGCCGCCGGCCACTTCCACCGAGATTAATCGCTTGTCGCTCAAGCCGTGATCGTGGAGAAAACGCAGAAAACAGCGCGCACCGTTGCCACACTGCCCGACTTCGCCACCATCGGCATTAAAGATACGGTAGCGGAAATCGGCCTTATCAGATTGCGCAGCCTCTACCAGCAATAGTTGATCGCAACCGACACCAAAGTGGCGATCGGCGATAAAGCGGATCTGCCCCGGGGTAAGTGCAAGCGACTGGTTGATCGCATCGATCACCACAAAGTCGTTACCCAGCCCATGCATTTTGCTAAATCTAATCACTGCTCAGTCCGTCTTAAATGTCAGCCGCCCTAAATTCATGTATCAGTATACCCCAACTAACCGCAGCTGACAGGCCACGGCGACAGTTATGTCTGCCAGCGCAGAACAGGAAAAGACAACCCGATCTGCCCGACCGGTGCGAAACGTTTATAATTCATCTAAATCACTTACCTTATCGAGCATGACTTGACCCATCACATTGAACCTATCGGTACTGTTCACTCTTGCTTCAAAGAGCTTTTTGGCATCCCACGTCAGCCCGGTCTGGTAGCAGCGGCACGCGGCTGGATCGAGTTTTATCCTCCATATGACCGAATCGAAGCATTTTCAGGTCTCGCAGGTTTTTCACATATCTGGGTCACCTTCCTGTTTCACAGGAGCCTTGATAACGAAATGAGCCTGACGGTACGCCCGCCACGCAAAGCGGGAAAACGGATGGGGGTGTTTGCGACGCGCGCGCCCAATCGCCCCAATCAGCTTGGGCAATCAGTTGTTGAACTGGAGCAGATTGAAGAGCGTGATGGAAAAGTCGTCTTGCACATCAAAGGGCTCGATCTGCTCGAAGGGACGCCGGTGATCGATATCAAGCCTTATGTCCCGTATGTCGATGCGATCCCCGACGCCCACGGCGGCTTCGCGCACGAGCGCCCAGAGCAACGTCTGCAGGTGAGTTTTAGTGACAAGGCGAGTCAGCAAGTCGACATATTTGGGGCGAAGTACCCAGAACTACGCCAGTTGATCAACGACATCCTGCAATACGATCCACGCCCCGTTTACCTGCGTAAGCTTGCCAATAAAAAACGGTTCGGCTTTTTACTTTACGAACTGGATGTCAGGATTGAATTGATAGACGCGCAACATGCATCAGTCATTGAAGTAGTGAGATGTGACAACGCAGCGGAATAGCTGCCGCCACACTTAGCGTTCTACAAATAAAAAACACTATGGCATAATCACTTTTAGCGCAGGATCAGCAATCTTATCTTTACACCACCCGACCAATCCCAGCGCCACATTTAACATCAGTAAAGGGAAGTGCTCATGACCGACAAACCACAAACCTTCTGGTCTTCGATGCCGGGAATCCTCACCGGGATGGCTGCGATCATCACAGCACTTACCGGGCTTTATCTCGCCGTTAATAGCAATAGCACTTCACAGCCGACACCCACACTGCCTGTCGTTACCACCACACCCGCGCCTCCCCAGAGCGAGCCTCCGAGTACTACATCTGAAACAGGCACAGACACATCACCCACAACACCGACCCTTAAACACCGCCCTGCCATCACGACAGCCCCCGCGGTTAGCGCCCAGCTACACATCTTAAATAAGAAGCCGTTCCCCACAACGGGGCCACTGGTTGACTGCTCACGCTTTCCAACCGTCAATACCGTGACAAGCTTGATGAGCTGGTCGAAACATTACCATCAAAAAATTATTGCAGCGGATGGGTCAAAAAGAGCAGCGACCGATCCCTGCAACAAAACCATCGATTATCGCGGCATGGCACATTGTAAAACACCCGATGATGTTGCAATACGCAAGGCACTGCTTGACACGCTCACACTGTGCCGCGCAGCGGGTATTGAATGGCAAAACATAAAACACTCAACCATCATCGGCAAAGAGTAATTAATCACTGATGCTATTGGATGCTGATGTACAACATCTCATTAGCATTTTTGTTAGCAACACTACGCGATGCGCTGCGTCCATCTGACCAGCTGAGTTCACTGCTGATGAGTTGATGACACTCAAGCAGCCAGCCTCAGTTTTGTGATTCCATCTGAGCGTGGTACTCACCGCGCTGTGCCGCGCCATTTAATCTTGCCCGCTTCAACAACGCCTGCTGCGCCGCGGCAACGTTCTCTGACCTGCCCTGCCAGGCATGCAATACCGGCTGTTGTAGCGCGCGGCCATAGGAGAACGAGAGCAACCAGGGCGCATCAGGATAATCGCCATTGATGGCGTTGAGATTGGCGGTCGATTCCTCTGGCGTCATTCCGCCTGAAAGAAAATTGATACTCGGCACCGCGAGCGGCACGGTACGTCGAAACACGCGCAGTGTTGCCGCCGCAATCTCTTCAGCGCTGGCCCTGACCGGATGATCCTTGCCCGGTAACACCATATTGGGCTTGAGGATGATATGCTCCAGCACCACATGATGACGATGGAGCGCATGAAAGATCTCCTGCTGCACCGCTTCGGTCACCTCGGCACAACGGGCCAGGCTATGGTCGCCGTCGATCAGTACTTCCGGCTCGACGATCGGCACAATGCCCTGTTCCTGACAGACGGCCGCATAGCGTGCCAGCATCTCGGCATTGGCAGCGATGCCGAGCGTTGTCGGATTGCGTTCACTGATCGCATACACTTCACGCCACTTGGCAAAACGTGCGCCCTGCTTTTTGTAGTGTTGCAGACGCTCTGCCAGCCCATCCAGACCATAGGTAATGAGATCACCGGGCGATAGCGCCAACGCGCCTTTACCCTGATCCACCTTAATACCGGGAACGATGCCACGTCGCGCCAGCAGCTCGGGCAGTGGCGTGCCGTCATCAGCGCTCTGTGCAAGGGTCTCCTCGAATTCAATCACGCCGCTAATGTAGTCCTCAATGCCGGGCGCGGTAAACAGCAACGCGCGATAAGCGCGGCGGTTCTCTTCGGTGGA
>CALZIG010000159.1 GCA_945787585.1 uncultured Gammaproteobacteria bacterium
CAGAAAGTCCGGCGCGCTCATCGGCGGGGTCACATGGATCATGTCATATTTGATCGCCTCCTGTTCACCGCCTTTATCGAACACCGCCTCTTTTGTATCCGCGCGGATCTCAACCAACCTGGTCTGATAACGCATATCGAGTCCCTTTCGCGCAATCACTTCATTGAGTGCTACAGCATATTTTTTCACCGGAAAAATTCCGGGCGCGGCGGAACAGAAGATCAGATTACTCGCGGAACGAACATTAGATTTGCGGAACGCATCATCGGCAAGATAAAGGATTTTCTGCGCTGCTCCGGGGCATTTGAACGGGGGAGGTGGCTGTGTAAAGATTGCTGTACCGCCCTTGAAATTCTGAATCGTTTCCCAGGTCTTCGACGCAATATTATAATCGTAGTTGCTGACCACACCATCCTTACCCAGGCTGTCTTTAAGACCTGGAATCGCATCCCAGTCAATCTTGATGCCAGCTGCAACGATCAGGAAGTCATAACTCACTTGCTCACCTGAAGCCAGCATGAGTGCATTGGCTTCTGGTTCAATCGGACTGACACCGGCTTTGATCCACTTCACCCCTTTGGGGATCACTGAACTCATACTTCGCGCAGTTTTCTCTGCCTTGACAATACCTCCACCCACAAAGGTCCAACCAGGCTGATAGTAGTGGGTCTCGGCGGGTTCGACAATGGCGAGATCGAGGCCCTCGACCTCTTTCAGCAGATGCGCTGCAACCGCAATCCCCCCGGTACCGCCACCAATGATGACAATTTTATGATGCTCTACCTCTCCCATGACCATCTCCCCCTGTTATCAATTAAATTTCAATGCGCAATTCTATGACTTTCACATGATACAAAATGTCAGTATTCATAACTCGTAACAAAATAAAGGAACCTCTGATTAAGTCTCAGCATAGCACCTCCTATCAGGCCCATTCCGATCCGGATCGATCCGGCCAAGCCAGAGCCAAAAACAGAGACAGATTTCATCAAACTATCACCAATGCTTAACAAAACCGTCACGTCAGAGCCGTAGTGTAACAGCCTGATAAAACACAAAGGAGCAACAACATGAACTTTTATATACAGGTATGGCCGAATAAAACGGCAACGTTAATGCTGGAAAATGGTACCGCCGTCTGGACCTATCCAAACGTTGAATCCGCAGAGGCCGACTACAATGAGTGGCATCAATGTCAGCGCAAACAAGAGCCAGGGATTGATGATATGCCTGATGGTATCTGCGCTGCTATGCTGTAGCAGCATTTTTTCCGGACAGTATTAGAACTTATATAACAGACCAAAACTCACGTTCAGGATATCTTCTTCTGCCTTCCCAGTGGCAAATTCAGCATCCATTGAAAATTGCTGAACCGCAAAACGCGCGGCCAGATTACGCCCGATATCATAATTCAATCCCACGCCCCAGAAGACATCGACACTGGAATCATTCAACGTGCCCAAATCATAATCCCAGCTGGCAAGACCTACCTGCGCAAACCCGGCTAGCTCATTAGAAAACGCGAAGTTCCCGACGACACTACCATGAAAAGCGCTGGCTTCACTTTTACTGCCAGCAGAACCTACGTCACCAAAATCAACCATGCCCAGTTCAACCGCAAGTAACTCGTTCAGCGCCATGCCACCAAAGATTGAAAACGAGGGTGAGCTATCATTGGCCAGATCATAATCGGCACTACCAAGACTAATGCCGACATAAGGGGCGGCACCCTCGCCTATTTTACTGTGGCTGACCACGATATCAGATTCAGCGGCGCTCACGATGGCAGGTGATATCAACATTATCACCGCAGCAGAGAACAATTTTAGTTGCAATTTCATTTTAGCCTCTCCAATAGACAGCACACACCATAAATCCTGTTACATTCCGAACAGCGATTTTTCTCGCTGTTTACGAATCTCTTTTTCATCTGACCATTCCACAATACCACTTTCAAGATGCATCACCTTGAGGGTGAATTTATAGTAGACATCTTTGACGTCGTTGGTCTTTTTCACGATGCTGCTTAAATTACCGTACATCATATATTCCGCGCCAATCTGGCGTCCGATTTGAGCTGCTGCGTCCTGATTCACCATGCCACTGTTATTCTGAAATGACAGCTGTTCCTGCACTTCTGCCACTTTGGTCATATCGACAAAGCGAAATTTTCCGGAACGTAAAATGCGGGTAGAGATCGTATCGGTAATCGATTCAGTATCGATGTGTTCAGTCGTTTTATTTTTTATCTTATCGACAAACATCACCGGACGACGTTCGTTTGTGACCTGAACAATCGGTGGAAAGGTCAATACCGAATCAACCATTTTGGCAGCGATCTGTTGTAGATCGGTAGAACCAAAATCGATGGTCGTCGTCTCAACGCCAGTGGCGTCCTGATAACCAACCTTGGTAGAACAACCCTGCAACAGCAGCAGCGAACCTGCCACCAATGTTACACTCAGTATGGATGAACGCTTTTTAATCAGCATCTATTGCCCCTTCACGTTTAATCGATAACTCTTAACAGACCCATTGGGTGCCACCCCGCGCACGGTCACACTTTGCGCGCCGTGCAAGTTCACCGGGGTCCAGGCATCAGTACCCGCTTCAACTTCAAATTCATCCGCATCAAACCAGCTAAAGCGATATTCCACTGCTTTATCACTGCTAGTCAGGTTAGCCAGTTTCAAATTGACTTCTAACAACCCACCCACTTCACGACTGCGCATATCTGAAATCGTCACTTTATTAGCAAGCGCATCACTGTGTATCAACAGGTGCTTTTTAACGTCGGCATCATCCGGCTTACCAATCGCCTCGATACCTGATGTGCTACAGGCGACTAATGATGCTGCCAGCAGCAATACCGCAAAACCCTTAACAAAATAGTGAGGACTTCTCATTCTGGTGCTCCACATGTGAACATAGATAACGAAAACCATTCTATATCGTTATCGCTCGCGTATGCAATCGCCCACCCGCTGCAATCACATGCACCACCGTAACACGCCCGGGACGAATATCGACTGTAACCTCACTGCTGTGAATACCATCTTTCAAAGTTAACGTTTGCTCACCCTGAGCTGCCGCTGAATGCAAAATCTGCACCTCGGCAGGCAACATTAACCAGCTACGTAGGTCGGCACGATTCAATAGCATCTGCCCCAACCCCGCCAGCATCCCAAAAACGCTCTCCATCTGCTTATCTTTCATCCGCTCACGGGCAAGTACACGCAACCCCTGGCGGACAATCATCCCCATCAGGCGCTCTTCAAGCGCCTTGGCCGCCATTGCCGTCGGCTCAACAATGGTCTCTGTTTCACCGAGGCGCGCGCCACTCAAGCCAATCACCAGCGGACGACGCGGTGGCTGATTATTAACATACGTTGGGAACACCATATTATTAGGCACTCCGCGCAGATCGATTAGAATATTGACCTCTTTCTTCTCCGGCACATAACCCTGTTCATACAGCACAACAAGTTTACCCTCTTCCGCTGATGGGGGATTAAGCTGCTTTTTAGCAGGCGAAGTCGTTAACTGCGCAAGATCGGTCTCCATGCCCAGTCGCTTCGCCAGCCGTACCACATCATCACGCAGGTAACGGTTCGACGGGTAGATCTCTAGCGCCTTTTTGTAGTCGATATAGGCATCATTATACTCCCCCCGCATTTCATAAATCAGGCCCGAGATGTAAAAGGAGTAGGCGTTCTGAAATGAATTTTTAACTTTTGATGCAAGCTCGTTCAGCGATGAAAACTTCTGCTTGTAATCACGATTCTGCCCCTCAATCATCGCCGCTTTACGCGCCTCTTCATCGCGGGCCTCAGCCTTGTTTACCTCTGCCTCATTTTCACGCAGGGCCAACTGCTGCTCCAGATTCGCACGTCGCACCTCGACCCCTGCCGCCTCAAGGTTGCGCTGCTGCAAAAAATTGAGTGCCTGAAAGGTGTGTACAAAAATCCGCTCATACGATTCGCCCTCGTATGGAATCGCATTTTCGTTCAACAATAATGCACCGGCAGCACCGGCAGCGCCGCTGGCGGTAATCTTCGCTGCGGCCTCTTTCGCCTCAAATTCAGCCAGCACCTGCTCAAAATCTGCGATGCTCGACTCAATATCCCCGGAGATCTGCGCGATACGCCCACGCTCCATCAAATAGAGTAGTTTGTCTGACCCCTGGCTCTTTTTCTCCAGCACTTTGCGCGCAGCAGTAAATTCACCCACCGCGACCTGCTGCTTAATATCCACCACCTGGGAAGGATAGGCACTAAAAACTGAATTGGTTGCGCAGCCATTCATCAATAGCACGACACAGCCCAGCACACCACACAACACTGATTTGTTTACATCCACTCGAATCCCCGCTTATCAGCCACTTACCACAGTGTACAGAAATCAGTCATGCGCCACACACTCGGCATCTCACCACCGACATTGATATATACCCGCATTCGAGGTATAAAAACAAGCCACTCAACTACGGAATACTGTTATGCAAGGGATCTTTATCAACTACCGTCGTGAGGACACTGAGGGACATGCCATCACCCTGCAAAACCGTCTCGCAAAACACTTCGGTACAACGCAGCTATCCATAGATGTGGATAACATCGCACCCGGCATCAATCTCATCACCACCATTGAAGATACTCTATCCTCCTGTAAAGTAATGCTGGTACTTATTGGGGCGCGCTGGCTTAACGCCACTGATGAGCAAGGCCAACGTCAGCTCGATAATCCACACGACCCGCTGCGCATCGAGATCGAAACAGCGCTCAACAGCGAGGCCCGCGTCATACCGGTGCTGTTACATGACACCCCGATGCCGTCGACTGACGCACTTCCAGAATCACTCGCGCCACTAACACGCTGCGACGCGGTCAAAATCAGCAGCAATCGTCAGGACGACGATCTTCAACACCTGATCAGCATACTTGAAAAGGTTCCGGGACTTGAAGCGCTCACCCAACACAGCAGCACTAGCACTCCTCCAGCACCACGCAGCAATGTAATCAAACACAGCCTGTTCGGCGCAGGTGCGATCCTGCTACTGCTTGTCACGTTCGCGCTTTTCGACAGTAGTGAAGACAACCCCAACCCTGCGCCAACTGAACTCGCAGCAAAGCAAGATAGTGTTTCAGCGATCCAGCAACCTCAAACAAGTAGACCAGCGGCGACAACAATCGCCCAAACTGCCCCACAGACTCAAGTCGCCAATGTAAACCTGACAGGCACCTGGTACGACGATAGCGGCACCCGTTTTGAAGCGACGCAGAAAGGCGATAGATTCATCGCCGCAGGCTTTAATCTCTTTGGCATGACTACCAAACAGATACACGGCACTGTTCAGGGCAATACCCTCACCTTCACGCTACAGGATGGATTTGTTGAAACCACCGGTAGCGGTACCCTCAATGCTGATGGTCAGCATTTTGATTACCTGTTAAAAGATGGTAATTTCAGCGAAACGGGGCAATTGCACCTTAACCATACCCGTAACTAAGGGCCCTCAAGCGCTGTTAAACCCGCAATAAATCACCCTAATTTAACATCAACAGCTAGATCCTCGCTGTTCCTCCTCCCCTGTCAGAATACAAGCCGCTTAAATTCCGCGTTTAATTGCCGATATATTGATACTGAAAAAGCTCTTAAGTCTTAATCAGTACGTCCATTATTTCTACATCATTTCTCACGGAGGAAAACTGCATGTTTCGTAAGAAGACCATCAGAATTGCAATACCAATCACCGCCATCTGCATTGCGCTGGGCATTGTTGCCTGCGGCAGTGATTCAGCCGCACCCACCACCGCAACGGCCTATTCAGGGCCAGGTTCCAAGTGGGACATTTCGCTCTCCTCCAACAACACATTTTCCGTCACTCATCGCGACACCGCCACTGATCCTGTCGATATGACCGTCACCGGCACTTACACACGTCAGACTAATGGCATCGTAAAACTGACCGTCGGCGCGGCCGTTGATGGCGCAGGTAGCGCATTATCATCACCCGCCAATGGAGATACCGCCTGGGCACTCGACGTCCCCGGCTATGCCTTTATGCTTCGCCCCATGGATGCCACCAGTGATCAGTTGATTCCAATGGTGGTCTCTGGCGAATGTCCAACCACAGACCTCAATGGTAACTGGGTTACCGTTAAAACAGATGTGGGTGCAGATGCGACCAATGCAGCCCGCGATTTCTTCGGAACCTTTCAGTTCGACTCAACCACACAAACAGGTAATCTACCCAGCCGCTATAGCCTCGCCAATCCAACCAGTAATCAGGGTGCTAATGCTCTGGGTAGCGGCACCTGTAGTGACGGCATCATGAACATCTCGGATGGCATTATGTATCTGGCTACCAATGGTGCAGTTGTACGCACCGGCACCAGCACTCCCGCTGACAGTACCGATGACAACTTCATCTTCGCACTTGGCCAGAAATCGATCACCAGCGTCGCCAATTTAGAGGGCACCTACGCTGGCATGCTATTCGATGACAATAACGCCTCTGGTAGCAAGATCAATCCGGTAAGAATGGTATGCGACAATGCAGGGGCATGCACCGCAGCACAATTCGATACTGACCTGACAACTGCACTTCCAGGATCAGTCGCATTCGATTTCTCAGGTGGCACACCTGACATACCGAGCAGTGGCTGGATTACCGGCACTATCACAGATA
>CALZIG010000160.1 GCA_945787585.1 uncultured Gammaproteobacteria bacterium
ATAGAATGAAAATAATGGCCAGGATTCCAGTCGTTAAACCAATAATCACAGCGTCTTTACCTCGACTGGTGACAGTGGCAATTGACTCAGTGAAGTGCTCATATTGATCATGGCGGAAATGTGAAAGGGCTTCGCCATAGGCTTGATAGGCTTGCTGCATCTTTTGTAATTTCGCTCCTACCTGATCAGGAGGGATCGACTGCGTGATCATGCCAGTGATGGCTGCATTGAATACCGTATAGTAGTCCATATGTAAGGCTTTAAGTTTATCGACCATAATCGATAAGCGGGGATCGAGCTCGACAATTTCACTATAAGTAGTCTCGATTAACCATGCCGCTTCTTCTGCGTTTTCCAGCAGTTCAACATCGCTGTTTTGTACTGCTGCTTTGCCGGCCGCATCGATTTTGGCCAGCCCCTGTATGTTGCTGTCGAGGTGTTCCAGAACCGGAAAGTCGACATCACGGACCGATGCGACCAACTCATTATTACCCGAGGTCACGATAAAGTTATAACCTATGATGATACTGATGCTCAGAATAGCAAGCAGAGCGATCGCCATGATCTTGGTTTTAATCGCTAAGTCCATCAGTAAATTCATAAACCTGTACATTCCCGGCAATGGTTAATTTGTATCATTAACTGTAGCCATTTATTGTGTAGTTCAAATAGTGTAATGACCTTCTTTTGATAACGGCTAATCATGAAATGCCTTTAATCCAGCCATAATATAGTAAGTGCTATTGTTGAATAGCCACTGGAAAATCACTGGAAGGCTTTGCAAATACAACGGGAGAGGTTAGCGCCTCGAGAAACGCCACGAGGTCAGATACTTCCTGTTCGCTCAAATGCAGTTTTTTTACATCAATCGATTTTCCATAACTACCGGGCTCTTGCCCACCCCTGTTATAGGTTTGCACAACCTCTTGAAGGGTAGCGATTGAGCCATCGTGCATATAAGGGGGTGACAGCGCAACATTACGTAGGCCGGGTGTTTTAAAAGCTTTCTGGGTCTGAAAGAATGGATAAGGCCTCATTTTAAAGGAGCCTACTCGATCAAGACTGGAACGCCCCATATCATCACCACCGATACCAGTATTATGAAACTGGCCATCAGTAAAGTCTTCGCCGGAATGACAGACAAAACAGTTTGTTTTGCGGCTATTAAATAATTTCATGCCACGCTGAGCAGCGGTGGTCATAGCGGAAGTATCACCACGCAGATAGCGATCACGTGGGGTGTCTGATGCCATCAGGGATCGTTCATATGTAGCGATAGCATCGAGAACATTGTCAATCTTTACGCCATCAGTATAAATGGCTTCGAATGCTGACTGATACTGTGGCATAGCGCTCAGACGCCTGATCACTTCAGCGACGGTATTATTCAGTTCATCAGGACTCAAAATTACCTGTAGCGCCTGGTCTTCCAGACTGGTTGAACGGCCATCCCAAAAAAATCTTTTGGCCGAGGCCAGGTTATAGATTGATGGGGTATGCCGCTTCAGCTGTTTACCGGAAAACCCGATAGCAAGCGTTCTACCATCTGCAAACCCCAGTTCAGGTTTATGACAGGTACCGCATGACATGTCCTCATTCAATGAAAGCCTCTTCTCAAAGAACAAATCTTCGCCGAGTTTTATTTTTAAATTGTTATTAATGTCCAATGACATATCCGTCTGGTGAATATCAGATTGACCGTGAGGATTGACTGCATCACTGGCACATCCAACCACTAGTAAGCTCATTCCACCAATCATCGTAAGTGACATCATGAACTGACACAGTTGAGAATAGCGACTATTTGTCTTCATTCACTTTCCTCCTGAAGCATTACTCATGCTGGATTAGCTATCCATTTTTCGAATGCCGCACCTTTCACCGACACACCTGAATAATGCTAATGAATAGCAAATTCATGGTGCAGGTGAACATATCAATCCTAAATCCAGCAATTATTTGAAGGTGTAAACTGTCTTTACCGAGCTATTAGTAGAACTCGCATCCACGAATCCAATCGCTCCTTCAAACTTTTTAACGAATCGAATAACATCGCTGTCATCAGAGACTTCAGTAGGGGGTTTCATCGCACGTGCATACTGTTGTTCAATCCAGTAACGCACTATGTCCCCTTCGGTCATGCCAAGCACCCTTGAGATGAATTCATCCTGTGTGCTGCTGCCACCTTTAATCGCGATCGGTCGGATCTTTTTCCCAAATGCCCAGACTTTCTTTTCCTTCAAATAATGGGCGGCGACCTCCTGTTTAGACATTGAGTCTGTAGAATTCGCCAGGTTCACAATTACGGCGACATCGGCGTGAGCAAATGACATCGTCGCCTGTGAAAGTGCCATAAGCAGGCCACCGGCGCAGGCTTTGCTACCAAAAAACTTTAGAAATAGTTTATTCATTTTTGATCTTCTCCCTAAAATCCAAATGCAATCTGCATGCTCAGACCATTTTCATCACGTACGCCATCCATATGATGGCTGAGTTCTAACTTAACTCGCGTGTGAGTGTTTAGATCGTAAGCGGCACCAATCATCACAGCCTCGTCATCGGGTACGAAAAGGCGCTCAATTCCGTTATCACCACCACGCAGCCCGTAGTAAAAGCCGCTATCTTCCGGTAGATCGGTTCGATCATAACGGATGTAAGGGTGGAGACGACCGTCCTGTAAACGCAGTGAGACTTCAGCCATGAGTCCATTGAAATCGTATTCACTCTGGGGCAGATTACCCTGCTTGTCCTTATGCGTTGAGTGTACATATTCGAGATCTATCTGAAACATTGATGCGTGGTAAATCGCGTAAATATCGAAACCTGTCTCTTGAAGATGTAGCCTTCCAGTTGACATGGTTTCATTATCACCAAGTGCATCAAGCTTCACAGAGTTAATTTCGTCAGTCCATGCGCTGATACCAAAACGACTATTTTTAAAACTGGGAACAATCAATTCGACCAGTCCTGCTATTTCCTTGGATTTATTATTGCTATCACGCCCATAGACTGCGGCATTCGGCGTCGTTGGTCGGCCATTGCCAATAGAGACCGCATAGTTCAAAGTATTACCACTTTTCAGGTCAAAACCACCATGGGCCATCACGCCAATAGTATG
>CALZIG010000161.1 GCA_945787585.1 uncultured Gammaproteobacteria bacterium
TATCACCAGCACTGATCTGTTCGAGTTGAGGCGTTTTTGCTGTAGTCATCTTGTCACCTTATCTGTGAAAAATGGATTAGAGTTTCAACCGTTGGACGCGTCGTTGTAGCTGCTTTAACTGTTGTGGAGTATGACGCGGACGATATCTAAGTGCAATATAGAGGTCATTGATTTCCGCTACCTGTGATTCAAGGTCAGGACGTAACATAATAATGCGCTTCGCAAAATCGACGGGCCCTTCATGAGGCTGGCGCTGAATACCGATTGCCGCAATCTTTTGACAGAAGCGATAGTAGCTCAATGAAATGGCATCGCGCTTTGTTTTGCTACGCTGGATAGTCAGCAGGAGTAATAGCGTTAACGCCACGGTAACTGCAATGGCCATCGCAATCGCCATCTGTTTGATCGATTCGATGCCGAAGCGAGCGAGTAAACCGGACTGTTTGAGTGAGTCGTATCCGATGACCCATTGGTTCCAGCCATTATTTACAGTGTCCCAGCCGTAACGGAGTTTGCGCCAGTTTTCAGATAAAAAGTCATTATCAAACTGCAACGTTGACTGGCGGTTAAAGAGATCGGCAAACGCACTTTCAGCCCCCAGTGATACGCGCTCCGGGGCGACGGCGGAGGTCGGGTCGACTCTTACCCACCCTTTGCCGTCCAGCCACACCTCGGTCCAGGCGTGAGCATCGCGCTGGCGCACAATGAGATAGCCACCGACAGGATTGAAGTCACCGCCCTGGTAGCCGGTGACAATACGGGTCGGAATTCCCGCCGCGCGCATCAGCACCGTGAAACTGGCGGCGTAGTGCTCGCAGAAACCTTGTTGAGTATTAAATAGAAAATCGTCGACGGGATGATTGCCGAGGAGTGGCGGTTTCAAGGTGTAACTGAACGGTTGCTGATTAAAATATTTTAAAGCATGGTCGACAATAGCCTCGGGTTCACGTAGCTGCTGTTGCCATTGTCGGCCAAGTGAAATGGCGCGACTGTTTCTATTGGTCGGCAGTTGCAGCGCACGTTGTTTTTCATCAGTCGTTAATGGCCCGGTGACATATTCACTGTACGAGGTCATCTTATAACGCAGAAGCTCCTGTACTTTTGATTCGGTGATCAACTGGAAATCATTATTGATAATGGTGTCATCGGGTGCGGTTGCGGGCAGGTCTAATCCATAGAGCCACTTTTGATTGTGAGGCTCAAGCGTAACGGTATAGTGGATTGGCGCTCCAGTTGGGCGGTAATAACTGACATTGTTATGATCACCGACGGCACTTCCGCTACGCCAGTTTTTGCCATCGGTGTGCCATAATACGGGGCCACGCCAATAGCTAAGCTTGTTATTGATCACCTTATTTTCAAAGGCAACGCGAAAGGCGATTTTGTCTGATTGGCTAAGGTTGCTGATGCTCCCCATCGACATTTCATCGTTGATGCCAGTGGTGCCGCTATGGGCATCATTGGGGAGCGACCAGAGTGGCCCGGGAATACGCGGAAACAGAAAAAACAGAATCAACATGACGGGAACTGCCTGCATAAAAATTTTTGCAGAAAGTTTAAGATTAAGCGTTAGTGTACTTTTTGCAGGGGGTAGATTGAGGTTGATTAATGTCGTCGTCAGCAGAAATGCGACGATGATCATGTAGACCGCCATCAACATTGTCTGACTGTAGAGCACCAGTGTAATCGCGAGGAAATAGCCGAGCATAATGACGACGACATAATCACGTACAGTTTTCATCTCCAGTAATTTAAGCGCCAGCATTGTGGCGAGCAGGGCGATCCCCGCTTCACGCCCGATCAACGTGTGGTAATGCAGATAGACGATGATCAGCGTAGTGCAGAGTAATAGCGTACGGATTATTTTATGGGGCAGCGCTAGATGAGAGCGTCGTTCAATGATGAAGCGCCATACCCCAAATAGCAGGCACAAAACGGTAATGGTAGGTGGCAAGCGTAATATGTGAGGCGCAAAGGCGAGTAACAGCGAAGCCAGCAGCCACATCGTGGTGTTGCGTGAAACAGTGATATGAGATAGATGCCGTTTCATGTCACGCCGTTATGCCGCTGGATACAACGCAAGCGCGCTGAGGCATTGGTGTCGATGGTCACTCCCCTGCGCGGGTGCAATCATCGTACCGGGTAAACGCAGGCCATAATTGATCTCATTCTGTTCGGCATCGATGATCCAGCGGCATAACTGACTGAGACGCGCCTCGCTGTCGAGTGCAGACAACGATTCCCACTCAAACCATAACTCGGTGGACTCATGGTCACCAAACTGTTTAGTGAGTAGTTGGTCGCTGTGTGCCGCCGCCTTCCAGTTGATGTGTCGGGGTGAGTCGCCGGGGTGATAGTCGCGGAAGCCGATGAAGTCATCGCCGCTCTTTAGTGAACTATTGTTTCCGGTGCCAACGCCCCCCCCGGTCGGCAGAGGAGAGTGTTCGGCGGGGCGAGGGTAGACCATGCATGATTTGGGCAGTGTGCAATGGGACCACGCCCGAAACAACCCTAATGGAAAGACGGTGTCGATGGTGATCTGTTCAATTTCCAGCCAGCCGCGCTGCGTAGTGGGGCGCGTCAGTTTGGTCTCTGTGGTTTCGCCGTTATCAAGATTGGTGACGATGGCCGGTTCACCTTTGAAGCGCACACAGAGGTTATAGCGCGGGTGTTTTTCAGTGCTTAAGAGTTGCAGACTGAAGGTGGCGGGTTCATCACAAAAGACGGCGGTTGCCTTACCGGCGCGCACTTCGAGATTGAGCAGATTACGATAGGTGTGGATGATCGACACCAGGCCGACACTGGCGAGCAGAAAGGTTAAGACAAAACCGAGACTGTTATTATAGTTGGTCGAACCAACCAGTAGTAACATCAGTAGCATTGAAAAAAGGATGCCGTAGTAGGTCGGCAGAATGTAGATACGACGTCTGGTTAAGATGATGGCATCGTTGCGCTCATCACCACTGCGCCGCTCGAAACTAAAGAGGCGAGAGGCCAGGTGTTCAATGGAAGGTGGTAGATACTTCATCGATCAGGCAATGTGAATGTTGTTTAGCTAATGGGCTTAATCGAGTGGCACCGTGAGCAGATGAGAGGCGATTTCATCGTTATCCTGGCCTGAAAATTCAGCGGAAGGTTGCAGGCGGTGGTTGACGGTGGCCGGCAAAATGGCCTGAATATCTTCGGGCAGCAGATGGTCGCGGTCATCAAGGACGGCCCACGCCTGAGCACAGCGCAGTATCGCGATACCGGCACGCGGTGACAGGCCGTGGCGGTAATGGGGACTGTGACGACTGACGTTGAGAATTTTTTGCAGGTAATCGATGAGCGTGTCGGAGACATGTACCTGTGACACACTCTGCTGGATAATCAATAGCTCATCAGGGGTCATTATCGGTGTAATATCCCGCAGGATTTCGCGGCGGTCGCGACCTTTAAGCAGCTCTTTTTCGTGGGCATGATCGGGATAGCCGATCTCAAGGCGCATCAAAAAGCGATCGAGTTGTGATTCCGGCAGCGCAAAGGTGCCGATCTGATTGCTGGGGTTTTGCGTTGCAATCACGAAAAAGGGTGACGGCAGTGGATGCGTCTCGCCTTCGGTCGTGACCTGATACTCTTCCATCGCCTCCAGCAGCGCACTCTGCGCCTTGGGGGTGGCGCGATTGACCTCATCGGCCAGCACCATTTGTGAAAAAACAGGGCCTGGATGAAATTTAAAACTGGCACTGTTTTGATCGTAGACGGAGACCCCGAGGATGTCGGCGGGCAACATATCACTGGTGAACTGGATGCGCTGGAAGTCGAGATTGAGGACGCGTGCAAGCAGGTGAGAGAGGGTTGTTTTACCGACGCCCGGCTGGTCTTCAATCAGCAGATGGCCACGGGCAATCAGGCATGTCAACGCTAATCGTAGCGTCTGTTCCTTGCCGAGGATGACCTCGTTCATCGTGGTGAGCGTCTGCTGTAACAGGGCGCCGCTGTTGATAGCTTTTTTGATCGGTTTATCTTCGGGTGTTAACAGGCTCGAAGCGGTCTGGCTCATCTTTATGATTCCATTTTTGGGTCGGTTTTGACGTTTACGGGTGTAAAAGATTAGCGGCAGAACAGAGGGATGATTGAATCCCGTTAGATAGAAAAGCGGTAGCGGAGAGGGTGTTACGGGGTCGTTGAGAGGATCTAATTGAGGTGTAATTTTACCGCTGGTGGAATCTGAATCTCGACCGCAAGCGGCAGATGATCAGAGAGTGATTTATTGATCACCTCGATACTGCGGATCTTGACCGACTGGGTAGTCAGGATGTGATCGATATTGCGCATGGGTCGCCAGCTTGGGTAGGTGTTGTGAATGGTGTTCGGACGAGACAGATTGGTATCGCGCAACAGCATCTCCATTTCGGCACTGCTCGGTTGGCAGTTGAGATCACCCATCACCACCACATGATCAAACTGATTGACTAGACTGCTGATGAAGTTGAACTGATAAGTCCGCGCCGTCTTGCTCAACGCCAGGTGTGCCATTAATACGATCAGCGGATTCTCGGGGGAGCCGTAGCGTGCCTCCATCACCCCTCGGCCGGGAATCAGGCCGGGTAGCTTGTGAGTCGTGACCTGATAGGGTTTGTATTTACTCAGTAGGCCATTACTGTGCTGGGCAAACTTGCCGAGGTTGCGATTGGTCTGGTGGTGCCAGTGCGGAAAGTCGGCCTTCTTGGCCAGATACTCGACCTGGTTGATGAAAAAGCTGCGCAGACTGCCGCCATCGGCCTCCTGTAGCGCAACGAGGTCAAATTCGCTGATGATGTCAGCAATGCGGTCGAGGTTGTCGAATGATCGCGCATGAGGGAGCAGATGTTTCCAACACTGGGTGATGTAATGCCGCCCGTGAGTCGACGCCATCCCCACCTGAATATTAAAGCTCAGCAGTTTAATGTGGTGCGCCTCAATTTCTTTCAGGGGCGCTATTTTTGTGATATCAATCGCTTGCATTTAGTTTAATTGATCATTCCGTTTTGTGGTTGATTTATATGGCTGCCGCTTCCAGCAGAGAAGGGAATGTGCCATAACATTCCTAAGTTAATAATAGCGGCACCTTGTAAATTCAATAGAGTATATTTTTATTGAGGGATTGAAGAAGTGACCCCTTCAATCCGTTGCATACCAGTAAGACAACAAAATCGCTCAAGAGTTGCTTTCAACGGTAATTAAATGGTTGATGACTTTAATCACGCCCGGGAAACCTTGTTTGCCCATGCCGGTGTCGATGCGGTATTTACCGTTGACGACCACTGTCGGCGTACCCTGAATGCCATATTTACTGGCGAACTTATCAGCACGTCTGACTTTGCTGTTGACGCTAAATGAATTGAACACATTTTTAAAGTCATCGTTACTGACACCATGTTCAGCGAAAAAATCCATCAGGCTTTTTTCGGTGTTGAGGCGGCGTTTTTCGTTATGAATGGCGTTAAATAACGGCTGGTGGATCTCATCCAGTTTGCCCAGTGCCTGCGCAGTGAAGAAGGCGCGTGCGTGGATGCCCCAGTTTTCACGCAGGATCACCGGGATGCGGATAAATTCAACATTGTCCGGCTGGGTTTTGAGCCAACGATCAATATGTGTCTGGAAGCGATGGCAGTGCGGGCAGCCGTACCAGAACATCTCGATCACCTCGATCTTCCCGTTGTTTTTGATGGGTGGCTGTGCAGGCTGAATGAGTTGGTAGTTAACCCCTTCTGTAATCTCGCCTGCGGCGTGTGTGGCGGGGGCGAAGGCAATAAACAGAAATGGTATTAGGCACGCTAGCACTTTTTTCATCGGTGACACCTCAATTAATAACGGGAGTTTGGTCTGGATATAACTGGTATCCATAAGGTTAATCGTTTGGGAGATTCATCCTCAATAACAGGTAAGACTATTGAAGTTTCGATTTGTTCGCAAAATCTACAGTGATTTTATCGGTGTTTGGCAATGAATGGGGTATTATGCGAGGTACTTTATGAGAAGAAAGGCATCGTCTGGCTTGAATCGCCGGAAGTATTATTTTTGCAGGAGATAGTTGA
>CALZIG010000162.1 GCA_945787585.1 uncultured Gammaproteobacteria bacterium
ATGAAATGGTGTTCTGGTCGAAGGTGGTTTTGCCATTTGCTACGGCGATGATGGTGTTTTTATCGATTCCCTTTGTGTTTGGACCGCTCAGATCAGTCGGCGTCGGGGTGCGTGTATTAGTTGGCACGCTGGTGGGGATCACCTTTTATGTGATTCATCAGATGTCGAGCTATGTGGGACTGGTTTTTCATGTCAATCCAGCGCTGAGCGCGATGCTACCCACACTGGTGTTTTTTGCGGCATCCCTGTTGATGATGCGGCGGATTAAATAGTGACTGTTTGAGGGAGGGTCAGGCCTTGGTATCGATAATGGTACCCATCGTGTCACTGACGGTCTCGACCACCTTGGCTGAGGCCTCAATCTGAAGACGTGCCATCATCAATTCCACCAGTGGCTCAGCGACATCAGCAGGATTGCCGGACGCGCTATTTTGCGCGCTAGCGATAGAGGAAGCGCTCTTTTCTGCCGCAGCCATGCCGCGTTGAATGCCTGTGATACCGGCGTTAAGGGCGGTGATATTACTCATAATGTGGTTCTCCTGCTACTTGCCTCTATATCGACAATATTGGAGAAAAGTGAGATCGATAGTGCCGCAGGAACTGCAAAAATAATGAATTTATTACTATAATTTCTATTATTAGTCTTTTGATGTGATTGGCTGTTTTCATCAGCGAACAGTGACTTAAAATCGGCTGGGATATAAATATGCCTGAAAATAAAGATGTTAGCGATATTCAGCTGGCACGTGATCGTTGCCCGCTATGTGGCGCGTTAAACCAGTGCCAGTCTGAAATACCGCAGGAGTGCCGTGCAGAGCACTGCTGGTGTTATGCTCAGTCATTTCCTGCTGAATTATTAGCACAACTACCTGAGAATGAGCAGGGTCAGCGCTGTATTTGTCAGCGTTGTGTGGCAGCATTTGCGGTAAAGTCGTCGGAACCTTAATTAGTTTTCGAGAGTGTTGTAAATTTAACAGGACTACATCGACTAACAGAAATTGAGCGAGTTGATACAACAGCCTGCATGGAGAAAATGATTATGAGCAATGAGGCATGGCGTGAAAAGTTAACCGCAGAAGAGTTTAATATTTTACGGGAAGCGGGCACAGAAAGCCCATTTACAAGTGCGCTTAATAATGAGAAAAGAGCGGGGACTTATTACTGTGCCGGTTGTGATCAACCACTTTTCACATCAAATATGAATTTCGATAGTGGTACCGGTTGGCCCAGTTTTTTTGAATCGATCGAGGGTGCCTTTGAGACTAAAACCGATTTTAAAATAGTCTATCCACGTACCGAGTATCATTGTGCGGGTTGTGGTGGGCATCATGGACATGTTTTTAAGGATGGCCCCGCACCGACGGGAAAGCGTTGGTGTAATAATGGGATCGCACTGAAATTTATACCTGATTGATGATATTGAGCGCAATTCATGAGTTATCAAGATGAGCCACGGTGTTAAAAGTCCTATCGATATCATTCAGTATGATATCAGTTATCTAAGTGATAAGCGGGGAAGTATAATAAGTAGTATTTTATGTTTAAATCAGTTCCGATGTACCATCCCAATAACCAGCCTGAGCGCTGGTTGTTTTTTAAGTGTGGTTATAAAAAATGATCGTTAGCTGGTTTTATCCCAAATAGCGTGTAATGTTTTACCCTGTTACTTCGACTACATATTAATTGTTTAATCTCAGTCGTAAATGAGATGGCAGATAATAAATATAAATATGACTTCAGCGTGTTAGTAACCAGGGATCGTGTTAAATGAAAAAGAACAAAATTATAGTCGTCGGTGTCATCGCGCTTTTGATATTCGTTTACTTTGTTTTTGATCTGGGGCAGTTTTTCAGTCTGGATTACTTTAAGTCTCAGCAGGCAGCGATTGAGGCTTATTACCATGAGCACCCAACGGCTACTATTGCGCTGTTCTTTTTGATTTATGTGGTAGTGACCGGCGTTTCACTGCCGGGCGCCGCGTTGATGACGTTGGTGGCAGGGGCCATCTTTGGTATTGTTATCGGTACCATCATTGTCTCGTTTGCATCGACCCTGGGCGCGACTATCGCCTTTCTCGCATCGCGCTATCTATTGCGGGACTCGATACAGCGCCAGTTTGGCGATAAGCTAAAGACTATCAATGAAGGTATCGAGAAGGATGGCGCCTTTTACCTGTTCACGTTACGCTTGGTGCCTGCCTTCCCATTTTTCGTAATCAATTTGGTGATGGGATTGACGCCAATCCGGACACTCACTTATTTTCTGGTGAGTCAGGTGGGCATGTTGGCGGGGACAATTGTCTTTGTTAATGCGGGCACGCAGATCGCGGGTATTGAGACGTTAAGCGGTATTCTATCGCCCGGACTACTGCTCTCTTTTGCATTGCTGGGGATCTTTCCGCTGATTGCCAAAAAGATTGTCGCTATCATCAAAGCAAAAAAGGTTTTGAAGGGCTACCCAAAGCCCATAAAGTTTGATCGTAATCTGGTAGTGATTGGTGCGGGTTCTGCCGGACTGGTGACCTCTTATATCGCTGCGGCCGTGAAGGCCAAAGTAACGTTGATCGAAAAACATAAAATGGGAGGCGATTGCCTCAACACCGGCTGTGTCCCCTCCAAGGCGCTAATCCGTTCTGCCAAATTTGTCGCCCAGCAAAAACGAGCGAGTGAGCTGGGAATGAAGTCGGCCAGTGTCGATTTTAATTTTGCCGAGGTGATGGAGCGTATCCAGCGTGTTATTAAAACCATCGAGCCGCATGACTCGATAGAACGCTACCGGTCGCTTGGGGTCGATGTGATTGAAGGTGAGGCAAAAATCACCTCCCCGTATACCGTTGAAGTGAATGGCGAGACGTTAACCACGCGCAATATCGTTATTGCTACCGGCGCGCGGCCATTGGTGCCACCCTTACCAGGGATAGAGGAAGTTGGCTATTTAACGTCTGATACCGTATGGAATCTCCGCGAGTTGCCGCAGCGCCTGGTGGTGCTGGGGGGTGGCCCGATTGGCAGTGAGCTGGCGCAGAGCTTCGCGCGCCTCGGCAGTCAGGTAACGCAAGTTGAACTGGCTGAGCGTATTATGGGACGAGAAGATCCTGATATTTCTGAGATGGTGATGGAGCGCTTCAATGCTGAAGGGATTGATGTGCTGACGGGCCATAAAGCGAAGGGGTTCTGTATTGAGGATGGCGAGAAAATTATGTTCTGCGACCATGGTGGTGAAGAAGTCCGGATTGCATTTGATCAAGTGTTGGTCGCGCTGGGGCGTGTTGCTAATACCGCCGGTTTTGGTCTGGAAGCATTGGGCGTAACCGTCAATCGTACCGTCGAGGTCAACGCACTGTTGCAGACCAACTTCCCCAATATCTATGCCGCGGGTGACGTGGCGGG
>CALZIG010000163.1 GCA_945787585.1 uncultured Gammaproteobacteria bacterium
ACAAACAGTACGTTCAGCCCCATATTGGTGACCATCGCGATGATGCCGATACGCACCGGGGTCTTCGTATCCTGCCGCGCGTAATAACCAGGGGCCAGCACCTTGACGAAGATAAACCCCAGCAACCCCAGTGAATAGGCCATCAGACTCATCGTCGCCATCGTGACATCAAGTTGCTGAAATTCGCCATACTGAAACAGCGTCACCAGCATGGGGCCCGCCAATATAAACAGCCCCACAGTCGCTGGCATGCCGATAATCACCACCAGCCGCAGTGCCCAGTCGAGCGTACGGCTAAACGCCTCGGGGGACGCCTCAGAGTAACGCCTTGAGAGTGCGGGCAAGATCACCGTCGCCACCGCAATGCCAAACACACCGAGTGGAAATTCAACAAGACGATCAGAATAGTAGAGCCAACTAACACTGCCGGTGACCAGAAATGATGCTATCAAGGTATCAAACAACAGGTTGACCTGTGCTACTGACGAACCGAAGATAGCCGGTATCATCAACTTAAAGATCCGCCGCACCCCTTCATGCGCCCGTTCAAGGCGCGGCCGCGGCATCAATTTCATGCGCCACAGAAACGGCAGCTGGAAACCGAGCTGCACGATGCCTGCGACAAACAGTCCCCACGCCAGCGCCACTACCGGCTCATCGAGCGTGGGCGCAACAAACACCGCGGCACCAATCAGACAGATATTCAGCAACACAGGGGTAAGCGCCGGTACGGCGAACTTCCCATAGGTATTGAGGATGCCACCCGCCAGCGCCGTCAACGAAATGAACAGTAGATACGGAAAGGTGATGCGCAGCATCGCGGTGGTTAGTTCATACTTGGGCTGATCATCGAGAAAGCCCGGTGCAAAGATCATCACTACCAGCGGCGCCGCCACCACGCACACCAGCGTTATAATAAAGAGCACCCCAGCCAACCAGACGGCAGTACTGTCGATCAGGCCACGCACTTCGTCGTGCTCGCGTTGCGTTTTGTATTCCGACAGCACCGGCACAAAGGCCTGAGAAAAGGCCCCTTCAGCAAACAGACGACGGAAAAAGTTGGGGATCTTGAAGGCTACAAAAAAGGCATCGGCCCCCATGCCCGCGCCAAACAGACGCGCAAAAATGATATCCCGCACCAGGCCAAGCACGCGTGAAATCAACGTCATGCTCCCCACCGTGGCCGTCGATTTCAGTAATTTTTTACTCACTTAGCTCGTTCCAAGTTCACCCTTCCTACTAAATGTCCTGTAAAATCCAGATCTTACCCTTACATACGCGATTCTTCCAGCGCTCATTTCTGACTATCAAAATAGATCACAGGAATTGACAAATCCGCTAAAAATCTGCATAGTATGCGACCTTTTACGAATTGTGACGTTGCAGGGAAATAATCCCGCAACAAAATAAACCCTAGACAATCAGGAGCAACAACCTTGGCCAATTCAGCACAAGCCAAAAAGCGCGCAAAGCAAGCCGAAAAGAGTCGCGCCCATAACACCAGCATGCGCTCTGCAATGCGTACCGCGACCAAAAAGGTGCTTAGCGCAATTGAAGCGGGCGAGAAAGCCGAAGCCGAAGCAGCATTTAAAGTTGCGACCCCTATTCTTGACGTGATGGCCCGTAAAGGCGTCATCGATATGAACAAGGCAGCGCGCCATAAGAGCCGTATAAACAAACACATCCGCGCGATGTAGGCCTACTGCCTAAATCAAGCTGGATCAAAAAAGCCGCTTCGTAATAAATTCGAAGCGGCTTTTTTATTGCCTGCCATTCTGTTTAAAGTAACTCGACTGCTCGCTTAACTTGCGATCAACACCAGATTATCGCGGTTGATCAACTCCGCTTCATCGACATACCCCAGGAGCGCCTCGATATTTTCACTGGGCTGCCCCTTAATCTTACGCGCCTCATCGGCACTATAGTTGACCAGTCCGCGCGCCACTTCATGACCCTGCGTATCCACGCAAGCGACCACTTCACCGCGGCGAAAATTTCCCTCAACGGCGGTCACCCCAACTGCCAGCAGACTACTGCCCGACGCATGCAACACCTTGACGGCACCGTTATCAAGCACCAACTTGCCACGCAGCTTGAGTTGACTCGCCAGCCACTGTTTCCGCGCGACCAACGGTTCTTGCGTAGGCACAATCATTGTGCCCAATTGTTTGCCATCAGCAATCTGTAACAACACGTCCGACTCACGCCCCGATGCAATCACCGACACCGCCCCGGAACGGGCTGCGCGCTCGGCGGCACGCACTTTGGTCAGCATCCCGCCACGCCCGAGCCTTCCACTGCTGCCACCCGACGCCATCGTCTCCAGCTTAGGATCACCCGCTTGCGCTTCGTGAATAAATTGCGCACCCGGATTACTGCGCGGATCACAATCAAACATGCCCACCTGATCGGTCAGCATCACCAGCAGCTCTGCCTCGATCAAATTGGTGACCAGCCCCGCCAATGTGTCGTTATCGCCAAAGCGGATCTCTTCCACCGCCACAGTGTCGTTTTCGTTCACAATCGGGATCACGCCAAGCTTCAGTAACGTACGCAGTGTGCTACGCGCGTTGAGATAGCGCTGCCGGTCGGCAAGGTCATCATGGGTCAGCAAAATCTGCGCAGTGTGCAGGCCGTGCTGCTGGAAACAGGACTCGTACGCCTGCACCAGCCCCATCTGCCCAACAGCAGCGGCCGCCTGCTGTTCGTGCAGCGCATGCGGGCGCGTCTGCCAGCCGAGCCGCTTCATCCCTTCTGAAACGGCACCGGACGAAACCAGCACCACCTCGATACCGCGCGTACGCAAACGGTGAATCTGCTCAACCCACAGCGCCATCAGCGCGCGGTCCAGCCCGGCACCGTCATTCGTCAGCAGTGAACTGCCGACTTTAACTACCCAACGGCGGGCCTTTATGACTTGTGCTCTTCCCATCGCGCCCTACTATTGCTCCAAAGCCTCGCCTGCTACGTCACTCCTGCTCTCCACCAGTGCGGCAGCAACCTTCGATTCACGCTCAACCGCTTCCTTTTCAAGGCGAGCGGTCTCATCCAGGTATTCCATAATATCGTTCAACAGGGGCCTGACCCCGGTCTCATCCAGTGCCGAAACCCGATAGACCGGCCCCTGCCATTGAAGGCGCTCAACCACATCAGCACAAAGTTCTTCCTGCAGATCTTCCGGCACCAGATCAAGCTTATTGAGCACCAACCAACGCGGCTGCTTGCCTAGTTCATCGCTAAACTGACTCAACTCCTGCGTGATCACCTGCACCTCTTCCACCGGATCAATCGTAGGATCATATGGCGCTACGTCGACCATATGCAGCAACAGGCGCGTGCGCGATAGATGCTTCAAAAATTGCACCCCCAGCCCTGCCCCGTCAGCAGCGCCTTCAATCACCCCCGGCACATCCGCGATGACGAAACTACGGTGATCAGAGACACACACAACCCCAAGATTAGGGTGAAGTGTAGTAAAAGGGTAGTCGGCAACCTTGGGCCGTGCGGCCGATGATGCGCGGATAAAGGTCGATTTACCAGCGTTCGGCATCCCCAGTAGCCCCACATCCGCGAGCACCTTCAATTCCATCTGTAACCTGCGCCCTTCGCCGAGCGAGCCCGGCGTCATCTGACGTGGCGCACGATTGGTACTACTCTTAAAACGGGCGTTACCGATGCCGTGAAAACCGCCTTGCGCCACCAGCAAATGCTGCTCGTGATGCAAGACTACACCGATCACCTCATCGGTCTCGTCGTCTTTGACGATCGTGCCCAGCGGCACACGGATAAAACAGTCATCGCCACCTTTACCGGTACAGTTAGAGCCCTGCCCTTTCTGCCCATTTTCCGCGCGATATGAGCGTTTATGGCGGAAATCGACCAGCGTGTTGAGATTAACGTCACCTACCAGGAAGACGCTGCCGCCATCACCGCCATCACCGCCATCCGGGCCACCAAAGGGGATATATTTCTCGCGTCGAAAACCGACGCAGCCGTTACCACCGTTGCCCGCCTGAATCTGAATTGTCGCTTCGTCAACGAATTTCATAGTAAATCAGGGCAAAGGGTAAAGATAAAAGATACAGGGGTATTTGCACACACAACCCTTTTGCTTTTATATCTTTACCCTTTTCCCTTTCCCCTGCTGTTTGTTATAAAAAAAACCCCGTCAACTGGACGGGGCCTTTTCATACGTCTGCGGTAAAACTGCTCAAGCAGTGACGATGCTGACGTATGTCCGTTGTTTCGGGCCCTTCTTCTCAAATCTCACTTCACCATTTGCCTTCGCAAATAGCGTGTGGTCACGACCACAGCCCATATTTACACCGGGATGAAAGTGGGTGCCACGCTGACGAACGATAATATTACCAGCGATCACACTTTCGCCACCAAAACGTTTCACACCGAGTCGTTTAGACTCTGAATCACGACCGTTGCGGGTACTACCGCCTGCTTTCTTATGTGCCATATCTCAAAAACCTCTTGATTAATCTGCTGCAATACTGGTGATCTGCACTTCAGTATAAGACTGACGATGCCCCATCTGTGAACGAGAGTGCTTACGACGACGGAATTTCACAATTTTGATCTTCTCACCACGACCGTGGGATTTCACCGTTGCGCTGACTTTGCCACCCGCCACAAAAGGCGCGCCAATTTTTACATTGTCACCGTCGGTTACCAGCAAAACTTCATCAAAATCAATCAAACCACCTTCTTCGGCGACGATTTTTTCTACTTTGAGTGTCTCGCCTTCTGTCACTCGATACTGCTTACCACCGGT
>CALZIG010000164.1 GCA_945787585.1 uncultured Gammaproteobacteria bacterium
ATTAAATCATCAGGGTTAGAATATGGCGCAGCCAACAAAATCACAGTATATTCCCTTTTATGAACGATAAACGGTACACATTCATTGGCGGCGGCAATATGGCCCGCAGCCTGATTGGTGGCATGATCAGTGACGGCTGCCCCCCCGAGCAGATTCGAGTCGCCGACCCCAGCGCAGAGCAGTGCCAGCAGTTGACGGCCACCTTTGGCGTCCACACGGCCACTGCCAATCTCGACGCGCTGCAACAGGCGGACGTCGTCATCCTCGCGGTAAAGCCTCAAGTAATTGAGTCAGTCGCGAATGAGATCGCAGCGGCCATTCAGCAACAGCAATGCCCCGCCATCTCAATTGCGGCAGGTATCCGCACCCATGACCTGGAACGGTGGCTGGGCGGGAATTGTGCCGTTATTCGTGCGATGCCCAATACGCCAGCACTGGTCGGCAGCGGCGCCACTGCTCTCTTCGCCAATCAGGCCACCACCAGCGATCAACGTAACCTTGCCGAATTTGTTATGCGCGCGGTTGGGCTGACACTATGGCTGGATGATGAACCAATGATGGACGCCGTCACCGCCCTGTCTGGCAGTGGCCCCGCCTACTTTTTTCTATTAATGGAATCCCTGGAGAACGCAGGCTGCAACGCAGGACTATCGCGTGAAACGGCACGCCTGCTCACCCTGCAAACCGCCTTTGGCGCGGCCAAAATGGCACTCGAAAGCAGTGATGATAGTGCAACGTTGCGAAAACGCGTCACCTCACCGGGCGGCACCACCGAGCGCGCCATCGAAATAATGGAGTCAGGTGAATACCAGGCGCTGATCAATAGCGCAGTTCAAGGCGCCAAAGCACGTGCACAAGAATTAGCCGATTTATTAGGACATAACAAAAATGGATAGCACTTACCTCAGTAATCCAGCCCTCTACCTGGTCGACGCCGTGTTTGGCCTCTACCTGATTGCCATCATGCTACGCTTTCTGCTACAGCTAGTGCGGGCAAGCTTTCATAATCCAGTGTGTCAATTCCTGGTCAAAATCACCAATCCACCACTGGTACCGCTGCGACGCATTATTCCCGGCTTTAAAGGGGTGGATGCCGCTTCGATAATTTTACTCTTTGCCGTGCAGATGAGCGCGTTGATGCTAAAACTGCTGATTGTGGGGGCATCTTTCAGTTTCGTGATACTGATTCCCATCGCCATCGCTGATCTACTCTCGCTGGCGCTGAATGTCTTTATGGTCGCAATTTTAGTACAGGTCGTGCTGAGCTGGGTTGGACAGGGGGCCTATAATCCACTTATTGCAACGATCTACTCACTCACAGAGCCCGTGCTTAGCCCTGTTCGGCGCGTCATTCCCCCCATCGCCGGCATGGATCTATCCCCGTTAGTCGTGCTCCTCTCCATTCCGCTGATTAAAATGCTCGTCATTGCCCCCATCTCAAACCTCGGCAACTTACTCACCTAAGGCCCGCCTCTCGGCAAAATGGCGTCCGCCAGTAAAATAGACGCATTTTTTATAAAACAATTCAGTCACTGGCATTATCAGGGTCCATTTTAAAACAAGCGCCTCATTTGACAGCAAAAATAGAAAGCGCTGCACAATTTTTTGAAAAAAAGCTCATGCCCAGCAACAAAATTCCGATAGTAGACTGTAACTACAATAAATTTTAGCCATATTAGCCATTACATTAAGGGCAGACTGGAAAAGGGAAATATGTCCACAAACGCTTTGGATATCAAAGAGGCGCTACAGCAAGATCGCTTCAGCAGCCAGATGGAGGCCTTTGCTCAGTGGAAAACTGAGCTCGTGCAGACCATTAGAAGTTATCAGGAATGGCTCAGTCAAAATGACAAAAGCAGCCCTGAAATTGAGTTACGGATCTTTGATGCGCTGAAAGCACTCGATTCCGATAATCTCAATATCGCCTTTGTCGCTGAATTCTCACGCGGCAAGACGGAGCTCATCAACGCCATTTTCTTTGCTAACTATGGTCGCCGCCTACTCCCTTCCGAGGCAGGGCGAACCACGATGTGCCCCACAGAACTTTTTTACGATAAAAACAAACAACAGTCGTTTATCAAACTACTGCCAATCGAAACGCGCCTCAGTGATGCCAGCCTTTCAGAACTCAAAAATGAAGAGAGCTACTGGACGATATTGCCACTCGATATCGATTCCCCTGACCAGATGGCAGAGGCATTCAAGGAAGTCGTCAAGACAAAAGACGTTCCGATAGATGAGGCCGAAAAGCTAGGACTCTACTGTGAAGAGCTCCATGGTGGTGATGATGAAACACCGCCACCAGAAAAAATCGAAATTCCGATGTGGCGCCATGCCCTGATCAGTTTCCCACACCCATTACTACAGCAGGGACTTGTGATTCTGGATACCCCAGGGCTCAACGCCCTTGGCAGCGAACCAGAACTGACCCTCAACATGCTACCGAGTGCCCAGGCAGTGTTCTTTATTCTCTCTGCCGACACCGGGGTTACCAAGAGTGATCTCGATATGTGGAAAAACCACATCACGGCCTTCCGCGACAAGAAACAGAGTGGGCTAGTGGCAGTGCTCAATAAGATCGACATTCTCTGGGATGAAATGAAACAACCGGATGAAGTCATCGCTTCAATCGAAGAACAACGCAGAACCAGTGCCACCATGCTGGGTATTGACGCGAGCAGCGTCTATCCGGTTTCAGCACAGAAAGCCTTGCTTGCCAAGACCAAAAAAAACCAGGCATTACTTGAGCAGAGTAATCTCCTCGAGCTTGAATCACTGCTTGCCAACGAAATCCTGCCAACAAAACAGCAGGTCATCTGGAACAGTATTATTGTCGGTCTCGACCAATCTATCAACAACACCTACGGACCCATTGCTGGGCAACTACAGGACCTCAACAAGCAACGAGAACAACTCGAAGCACTACGCGGCAAGAATGAAGATGTCGTACAACAGTTACTGCAAAAAGCAAAAGAGCAGAAGGTCGCCTATTACGAAAGTGTGAAAAACTTTCAGGCCAGCCGACGCCGCCTTGCCACTCAGGCCAAGGTGATGTTCAACACCCTCGGAATGGACGCAATCGATGTCATCATCGATAAAACACGGCACGATATGTCTGGTAGCTGGACCACGAATGGCATGAAAAATGGCATGACGCTCTTCTTCGAAAGCTCACGAGAGGCGATGCAGATTGCAGAGCGACACTCGGATGAGATCCATAAACTGATCGAGTCTATCTATAAAAAATTCCACGATGAACATGGACTCAAAATTCATAAAGCGCCCAAGTTTAATATTCAGTCACACATATCTGAACTGGACCAACTCGCGATTAAGGCAGAGGAATTTCGTAACAGCCCAATCTCTACCATGGCCGAACAAAGTTTTGTGGTTAAAAAGTTTTTTATCTCACTCGTCAGCCATGTACGAAACACCTTTGGTAATTCTAATCGTGAAGCCGACGCATGGCTCAAAGAACTCATTAATCCACTTGTCATCCAGATTCAGGAAAAACGGACCAGTATCGACAAATACATGGAGACATTAAGCAAGATTAAGGCATCGAAAAATAATCTGGAAGGCCAACTCAAACTATTAAATGAAGAGCTAGCGCAGTTAGAGACACAAACAGCCTCGCTTGAAGCGATGCGCAAAACACTCAACAACTGTACCCCACCAGAATAACCCCACATCAACAATAATATCGCCTCACCCTCATGGGGCGAGCACATTTTCCCAAACAATCATTTACCGCTTCTACCCTGATGGTTACAATGAACATTGTCACCTTTGAAGGATAGGAAGTAAGATGCAGGACTACCAGCGCGACTTTATTGATTTTGTCATCGACAGCGGTGTACTCCGCTTTGGTGAGTTCACATTAAAATCAGGGCGTATCAGCCCCTACTTTTTCAACAGCGGCCTGTTCAATACCGGCGCAACGATCTCGCGCCTCGGCCAGTACTATGCCGCCGCTATCGTGGCCGACAATGTCGCACTCGACATGTTGTACGGCCCTGCATATAAAGGGATTCCGCTGGCGGTGGCCACCGTGATTGCTCTACAGGAACAACATCAACGTGACATTCCTTTCGCCTTCAATCGCAAAGAGGCCAAAGACCACGGAGAAGGCGGCATGATCGTCGGCGCTGCGTTAGCGGGCAAAGTGCTGGTGATCGATGATGTCATCTCAGCAGGCACCTCAGTGCGTGAATCTGTTGCCATCATCAACAATGCAGGTGCGTCGATGGCGGGGGTGGCAATCGCGCTGGATCGCCAGGAAAGAGGCCAGGGCGATACCTCCGCTATTCTGGAAATCCAGCAGCAGCACGGCATTAAAGTCACCAGCATTGCCAACCTCTCAACATTACTCGACTATCTCAGCGAGAAACCACAGCAGGCCGATACGCTGGCACGTATCCGTGATTATCAGGCCCAGTATGGTTGCGCCTAATAACAAACGAATGAATCAAATGAGCCGACTCGTACGCTATGCCGCGAACGCCCTGCTGGGGGGCTGCCTACTGGCCACGGCCCCGCTCTATGCCGAACCCGAACCGATGCTTCCTGTCTTTACGGCTCACTATGAGCTGCTGCGCAATGGCAATATGAAAGTAGGTGAAGTGAAACGCACCACGACAATCGCAGAAAATGGCATTATTACCTTTGAATCTAACTCCAAAACCACCGGACTGGCCGCGCTCTTTATCAAAGACAAAATCAGCGAGCGCACCACCTTTGTGCTTGATGGCAATACTATTCAGCCGCAGCACTATCTCTATGACCGTAATGGCGGAAAGCGCTCACTTGTCGTTAACCTCAATTTTGACTGGCCCAATAAAAGCGTAACAAGCACCGTTAATGAAACGCCATTACAGATGTCAATATCAGCGGGCACACAAGATAAGCTATCCTATCAATTGCAGTTAATGCTCGACCTGCAAGCAGGGTTCACCACTTTTGACTACCCTGTTGCCGATGAGGACACGGTAAAAACATACCGTTTTACGCTCCTGGGTGAAGAGACCATCAAAACCCCGATGGGAAATATCGCCACCATCAAACTCAAACGCGAGCGGGCTGCAGGCAGCAAACGCAACACCACTATCTGGTTCGCTAAATCGCTACGTTATCTGCCGGTGCGTATAACACAGGGCAAGAGTGATGATGAATTCATCATGCTCGAAATTAAAAAAGTCGAAGGGCTCTAACTCAAACGGCTAAAGCACCTGGCTCAAGTCTTTGGCAGCGTCACACCCTGCTGTCCCTGATACTTACCCCCGCGATCCTTGTACGACACTTCGCACACTTCATCGGACTCAAAAAAGAGTACCTGAGCCACCCCTTCGTTGGCGTAGATCTTCGCCGGCAGTGGCGGGGTATTAGAAAACTCGAGCGTTACATGCCCTTCCCACTCCGGTTCAAACGGCGTGACATTCACAATAATGCCGCAGCGTGCATAGGTTGATTTGCCCAGACAGATGGTCAGCACACTGCGCGGAATACGGAAATACTCCACAGTACGTGCCAACGCAAATGAGTTTGGCGGGATGATACAGACATCAGACTTCACATCGACAAAACTGTTTTCATCAAAATTTTTGGGGTCAACAATCGCCGAATTAATATTGGTGAAGATCTTGAATTCATCCGAACAACGGATATCGTAGCCGTAGCTCGATGTGCCGTATGACACTATTCGTCCTTTTTCATTCTCCCTCACCTGCCCCGCTTCATAAGGCTCAATCATGCCGTGCGCTTCGGCCATCCGGCGGATCCACTTATCAGACTTGATACTCATCTCGTTATCTCTGTTTATTGATTTATAATTGGGTGAAAAAAAGCAACCCCAAAGCTATCCCGGCGCTACCCCAGCACTATCAGGTATTCTGTATCACGATATTCGGAAATGCAGTGCTGTAGTCCTTCGACTGCAACGACAACCCCGCCGCCACACGGCGCGCAATCTCACGATAATTCTGCGCAATCACACCCTCAGGATCGGCCACGACACTGGGGTGACCACCATCTGCATTTTCACGAATCGTGATATCCAGCGGCAGTGAACCCAGCAGCTCAATGCCATAATCAGCCGCCATGCGTTCCCCTCCGCCCGCGCCAAAGATGTGCTCTTCATGACCACACTTAGAACAGATATGGGTGCTCATATTTTCAATCACACCCAGCACCGGCACCTCAACCTTCTCAAACATCTTCAGCGCCTTGCGTGCATCCAGCAGTGCAATGTCCTGCGGCGTGGTGACGATGACCGATGCACTCACCGGAATCTTCTGCGCTAGCGTCAACTGCACATCACCGGTACCCGGCGGCAAGTCAATCACCAGATAATCGAGATTGTCCCAGTTGGTATCATTCAACAACTGCTCCAGCGCCTGCGTCACCATCGGGCCGCGCCATATCATCGGATTGTCCTCTTCGATCATGTAGCCGATCGACATCGACTGAAGGCCGTGGCACACCACCGGCGTCATCGTCTTGCCATCTTCGGTCTGCGGCTTCTCTTTAGCCCCCAGCATACGCGGCTGGCTCGGTCCGTAGATATCGGCATCGAGAATCCCCACCCGCGCCCCCTCAGCCGCCAGCGCCAGCGCCAGATTCACCGATGTGGTCGACTTCCCCACCCCGCCCTTACCGGAGGCGACGGCAATAATATTCTTGATCTGCTTATGCGGCTTGATGCCGCGCTGCACCGTGTGGCTGATAATCTTGCTACCGATCTCGATCACCACATCCGAAATACCCTCAAGCGCCACCACCTGATCACGCAGCGCCTGCGCCAACGTCTCCACATAACCCGCTGCGGGGAAACCCAGTTCGATCTTCAACGAAACACGACCGCCATCGATAGCGATATCCTTCACTGCCGAGGCACTCACCAGATCGCTCTTTAAATAGGGACAGATATACCCCTTGATCGCCATCTCTACCTGCAATTGTGAAATTTCAGCCATCGCTACACCCACTCCTCAAATATCAACTCAAAACAAAACGCGCATTCTAACGCAAATTGCAACGCTCATCAGCCTACCAGTTTATAGGGGATTAGCTTTAGGAGCCTCTGATTAATTCTGGGCGGATAGTGATGAGAGTCAAAATATTCAAATGCAAGGCGCTAATCGAAAGGAATAGCGGGCCTATTGCTAAGATTAGCAACGCAGCAGTTGGATATTTTGGACTCATCGCTACCGTTCATGAATTAATCAGAGGTTCCTTTACTATTTGAATCCAGCGCGTAACGTGCCATCTAATGCCAATCTAAGTTATAATACCGGGTTAATCCGCGCAGATCTCAGCAGGTTTGACGCATAACTAAATAAAAATCGTAACAAGTCAGGATTTCGGGGCGATATGCCGTCAACTTCAGCACCCACTACAACAGCAGCATCTACGGCTGAAAAGCGCAAGATACTGGTCACCAGCGCGTTGCCATACGCCAATGGCTCGATCCACATCGGCCATCTGGTTGAGTATATCCAGACTGACATCTGGGTGCGTTTCCAGAAGATGCGCGGCCACACCTGCCACTATGTCTGCGCCGACGACACCCACGGCACCCCCATTATGTTGCGCGCCGAACAGGAAGGGATCACCCCGGAGGCGCTGATTGAGCGCGTCCACGGCGAGCATTTTCAGGATTTCAGCGATTTCGCGATTGAGTTCGACAACTACCACTCGACCCATTCCGACGAAAACCGTGCGCTATCGCAGGACACCTACCGCCGCCTCGACAAAGCGGGCCTGATCACCAAACGCACTATCGAGCAGCTCTACGATCCTGAAAAAGAGATGTTCCTGTCGGATCGCTTTATTAAAGGGGCCTGCCCCAGGTGCAAGGCCGAAGACCAGTACGGCGACTCCTGCGAGAAATGCGGTGCAACCTACTCGCCAACCGATCTAATCAAGCCCTATTCTGCGCTCTCAGTCGACACACCGATCACAAAAAAATCAGAGCATCATTTTTTCATACTGGGTGAGTGAGAAGACTTTTTGAAGACGTGGCTCAATCGCACTGGCGACGCGGCACCGCTACAGGCCGAAGCCGCCAACAAGATGGCCGAATGGTTCGAGGCTGGCCTGCGCGACTGGGACATCTCGCGCGACGCCCCCTACTTCGGTTTCGAGATCCCTGATGCGCCGGGCAAATTTCTCTACGTCTGGCTCGATGCGCCGATCGGCTACATGGCGAGCTTCAAAAACCTGTGCGACCGAGAGGGGCTCGACTTCGATAGCTACTGGCAGCCCGATAGCAATGCCGAGCTGTACCATTTTATCGGCAAAGATATCCTCTATTTTCATGCGCTGTTCTGGCCTGCGACGCTGCAATATGCGGGCTACCGCACCCCGACAAAGATCTGCGTACACGGCTTTCTGACGGTCGACGGACAGAAGATGTCCAAATCGCGCGGCACCTTTATTATGGCGCGCACCTATCTCGAACATCTGAACCCGGAGTACCTGCGCTACTATTTCGCAGCCAAACTAAGCGACCGGATCGAAGATATCGATCTCAACCTCGAAGACTTCACCGCGCGTGTTAACAGCAATCTGGTGGGCAAGTACATCAACATCGCGTCACGCTCCGCAGGCTTTATCAGCAAGCGCTTCGACGGCCAGCTCGCCGCAACACTGGATGACGATGGCGCAGCACTCGTGTCAGCCATTCAGGCGCAGGCGGCACAGATCGCCAAGCTTTACGAGGCGCGTCAGTTCAGCGAGGCGATGCGTGAAATCATGGCGCTGGCCGATCAGGCGAATGAGTATGTCAGCGACAAGGCGCCGTGGCTCATGGCAAAAGAAGCCGGACAGGAAGCGGCGCTGCATACGGTCTGCACCGCGATCATCAACGCCTTCCGCGTGCTAACGATCTACCTCAAACCGGTACTGCCACGACTCGCGGCAGCGGTCGAGGCGTTCCTCAATATCGAGCCGTTGCAGTGGCACGATGTCGACGGGCTATTGACCAATCACGCCATCAACCCTTACCAACACTTGATGAAACGCATCGAACAGAAACAGATCGATGCGGTGGTTGAGGCGAGTGCCGCGACAATGCAGCAAACACCCTCACCGACACGACACGGCGAGGCACAGCAGAAAAGCAGTAAGGCCGAGCAGAAAAAAACGACTAAATCTAAATCTGAAGCTAAGAATGGAGCGGGATCTTCCATCCCTGAGAATAAAGCGGGACTTACCGTGAATGACGCAACAGACAACACCATCCAGTTCGATGACTTCGCCAAGGTCGACCTGCGCATCGCCAGAATTGTAAAGGCAGCGCACGTCGACGGTGCCGACAAACTGCTGCAACTGACGCTCGATATCGGCGAAGCACAGACGCGCAACGTCTTCGCCGGGATCAAGTCGGCCTACTCACCGGAGCAGCTGGAAGGGAAATTGACGGTGATGGTGGCCAACCTCGCACCCCGTAAAATGCGCTTTGGCCTCTCCGAAGGGATGGTGCTGGCCGCTGGCCCCGGCGGCAAAGAACTGTGGATACTGGAACCCCATGAGGGCGCGCAACCCGGCATGAAGGTGAAATAGCCCCACTCCTGCTACGTTGTAGCGGGAGGTCTGGCAGAGTAACATTGGCACCGCAACGGCAACGATTAAATAATGCGATATAAAACACCGATATAGAGTACATGACTGAATTAGCCCTCATCCTTCTCAGCACCGTGCTGGTCAACAATTTTGTGCTGGTCAAATTCCTTGGCCTGTGCCCCTTCATGGGGGTTTCGCGCAAACTTGAAACGGCCATCGGCATGGCGCTGGCAACCACCTTCGTGCTGACACTGTCATCGGTTTGCAGTTACCTCGCCAACAAATATCTACTAGAACCCTTCGGCATCGAGTACCTGAAAACCATCACTTTTATTCTGGTGATTGCCGTCGTCGTGCAGTTCACCGAGATGTTCATCCAGAAGAGCAGTCCACTGCTGCACAAAGTGCTCGGCATCTTTCTGCCGCTGATCACCACTAACTGTGCGGTGCTCGGGGTTGCCTTGCTCAACGTCCAGCAGGAACTCAATTTCCTGCAATCGGCGGTCTACGGCTTTGGCGCAGCGGTCGGTTTTTCGATCGTACTGATCCTGTTTGCGGCAATGCGCGAACGCCTTGCCGCCGCCGACGTCCCGGTCGTGTTTCAGGGGCCTGCCATCGGTCTGATTACCGCAGGACTGATGTCGCTCGCCTTTATGGGATTCTCAGGATTGGTAAAAGTCTAAAATGCTGACGGCAATTCTGGCATTGAGCGCACTGGCGCTGGTCTTTGGGCTGATCCTCGGTTTTGCCGCGGTGCGCTTTAAGGTCGAGGGCGATCCGCTGGTCGAACAGATCGATGCGCAACTGCCGCAGACCCAGTGTGGCCAGTGCGGCTACCCCGGCTGCCGCCCGTATGCCGAGGCGATCGCCAACGAGGGGGCCGAAATCAACCAGTGTCCCCCCGGCGGCGAAGTCACCATCATCGCGCTGGCCGATCTGCTCGACCGTGAACCGCTGCCGCTCAACCCGGAAAATGGCGCGATCAAGCCGAAGACCGTCGCCTTCATTGATGAACAGACCTGCATCGGCTGCACGCTCTGCATTCAGGCGTGCCCGGTGGATGCGATCCTCGGTGCCGCCAAGCAGATGCACACCATCATTGCCGCCGAGTGCACCGGCTGTGATCTGTGCCTGCCGCCCTGCCCAGTAGACTGTATCGAGATGGTCGAGATTAAACAGGATATGCTGACCTGGAAATGGCCCTATCCTGAAGAGGCTGTGACTAAAAAATCTGCAGCTGGAAAAACTGACGCTGAAAAATCGTCCGCTGACGGTTCGCGGGAGGCCTCCGCATGAGCCTGGCCCCAGTAAAACTGTGGGACTTCCACGGCGGTATTCATCCGGAACAGAATAAGTTGCAATCGACGTCGTTACCGTCGTCAGCGGCGCAGATGCCCAGCAAACTGGTGCTACCGCTGCACCAGCATATCGGTGAAGCGGCTGAGCCGATCGTCGAGGTGGGCGACACGGTCTTAAAAGGTCAGAAGATTGCCAGCGCCAGTGGTTATGTCAGCGCCCCACTACACGCCCCTACCTCTGGCACAATCATCGATATCAGCGAGTATCCCATTCCTCACCCATCGGGATTGAGTGCACTGGCGATTGTGATTGAACCGGATGGCCGTGACGAATGGATTCAACAGGCTTCAATACAACATTACACCGAGGCCGACCCCAGTCGGCTGCGTAATATCATCCGTGAAGCGGGCATCGTGGGCCTTGGCGGCGCGGGTTTTCCATCGTTCATCAAACTCAATCCCGGCTCGCAAAAGAAGATCAAGACCCTGATCCTCAACGGGGTTGAGTGCGAGCCGTATATCACCTGCGATGACATGTTGATGCGTGAAGACGCCCACTCGATCATCGAGGGCGTCCACATCATGCGCCATGCGCTACAGGCAGAAGAGTGCGTCATCGCCATCGAAGACAATAAACCAGAGGCCTATGAAAGTATCTGCAAGGCGGCCACCGGCATCCCCGGACTGCGAGTTGCGCTGGTGCCGACCCGCTACCCACAGGGCAGCGAAAAACAGCTGGTACAGGTAATCACCGGCAAAGAGGTACCGAGTAATGGGCTCGCGCTCCACATCGGCGTGGTGTGCCACAACGTGGCGACCGCGGCGGCGATCTATCGCGCCATCCATCTCGGCCAGCCGCTGATCTCACGTATGGTGACGGTTACTGGCGAAGCGATTCCGCAGCCACGTAATTTCGAAGTACTCATCGGCACACCGATGGACGAACTACTGCAGCAGTGCGGCGCTGAATTTGATCAGATCGAACGCCTCGTGATGGGCGGCCCGATGATGGGCTTTGCGCTGCATGAGATCAATCTGCCGGTCATCAAGACCACCAACTGCATCATCGCCGCTACGCGTAAAGAGCTGGGGCAGGACCGCCCCGCGATGCCGTGCATTCGCTGCGGGGCGTGCGCCGATGTCTGCCCGGTTAAGCTATTACCACAGCAGCTCTACTGGCACGCGCGCGCCAAAGAGCTAGACAAGGTGCAGGAATATGATCTGTTCGATTGCATCGAATGTGGCTGCTGCTCTTATGTCTGCCCCAGCAGTATTCCACTAGTGCAGTATTATCGCTTCGCCAAAGGGGCGATCTGGACTCAGGAGCAGGAGCATAAAAAATCGGATCAGGC
>CALZIG010000165.1 GCA_945787585.1 uncultured Gammaproteobacteria bacterium
ACGTATGGGGATCGATAATATTGGCCACCCAGCCCGCCAGATGGTTGCCACTCTGTTCAATCGCTGCAGCGCTTAACAGTGCATGGTTGAGGCAGCCGAGACGAATCCCCACGACGAGAATTACATCGAGCCCAAAGGCCAGCGGTATGTCGGCCATGCTTTCATAGATGTTGAGTGGCACCAGCCAGCCGCCCGCGCCTTCGACAATAAAATAGTCGGCACTCATTTTGATCTGTGCAAAATGTGTGGCAAGCTTTTTAATGGTGACCGTTTCCTGCATATGTTCGATGGCAAGGTGAGGGGCGATGGGGGATGGCAGTGCAACGGGGTTGACCTGTCGATAGCTGAGTTCAGCATTTGCATGCCGCATCAGCTGCAGGGCGTCGTCATTTTGCCAGCCATCGGCGGTCTGCTCACAACCGGCGGCAATCGGTTTCATTGCACCGACGCGGTAACCTCTGTCGGCCAATGCCTGTAACAGAATACATGAAACAAAGGTCTTGCCGACGCCGGTATCTGTGCCTGTAATGAAGTAGCCTTTTTTCATTGATCTATTTTTTTAATCCCCAGTCGTTGTCGCATGCGTTTAAGTGGAATAGCCACACTGCCATCATCGAGCAGCTCACCCATGTCATCAACATTGCGTGGTTGTGGTGCCCAGGCGTGTCCATAGATCACTTCATAGGTGGCGGGCAGCAGGCCATCATCGAGACGAAATCTTTCGTACGCCTTGATCACCTTTTGCAGACGCTGCTTGCCGGTGAGGCCGTGCGGCCGACCGGCGGTGACATTGTGCGCACCGACCGCTTTTAAGTCGCGCATTAACGTGGTGGCGTCCTGATAGGTGAGGGTGAAGTTTTCGACATCCATCACCGGATCACTCAAACCGATGCGGCGCAGTGCATCACCGATGTCATGCATATCGAAAAAGGCGTTGACGTGATTGTGGTTATCAACACCACTCCAGCTGATGCGCAGCTCTTTGAGCGTGTCCGGGCCAAAGGTCGTGAACATTAATAATCCGCCGGGTTTGATCACGCGCTGGCATTCACGCAGGGCGCGTTCAAGATCGCTGCACCACTGCAGGGTGACGTTGGAGACAAGCATGTCGACGCTCTGGTCACTGAGCGGGAGCTGTTCAGTATCGGCGCAGACAAACCCTTGCGGTTGCGCGATCGACTGTTTGCGCGCATAAGTGAGCATGCCCGGGGCGAGGTCGAGTGAGTAGAGCTGGCTGTCGGGATAGCGTTCGGTGAGTGCACTGCTGAGTCGTCCGGTACCGGAGCCGATATCGACAATTACCTCGGGCTGGATTTTAATCATTTCCAGTCGTTCCATCACGCGATGGCCGATCTCATGTTGCAGTACAGCGGCTTCGTCGTAGCTGTGGGCGGCGTGATCAAAGGCGGCCTGTACTCTATTTTTATCCAGCAAATAGGGCTGGTATTCGTTCTGTGGTTTACTGCTCATGGATGAACTGCTCAATCAGTTGAGTGAAGTGTGGGTGGTGCGATAGAAAGGGTGCGTGGCCGGCACCTTTAATGACCTCAAGTTGTGCGTTTGGGAGTAAAGCTAACATCTGTTTTGCGCTCTGTGGCCGAGCCAGTGTATCCCGTTGACCCACGATCATCAGCGTCGGTTGTTGAAGGTTAGCTAACTGCCTGCGCAGATCGACGTGCTGTAAGATTTTCAGCCCCCCTTGCAGTGCCGTGGGGTGTGGCGGAGGGCTGGCGTTGATTAGCGCACGTAATTTTCGCAGGGTCTCGCGACTATTGTCACTGTGCTGGGTTTGCAGCGCAAGAAAACGTTGCAGGGTCTGTGGAAGATCTTCGTTTAGCGATGTGGCAAACGCCTGCAATACTGCTGGTGCAAGGGCGTAGCGCCAGTCGTCGTCGCGCACAAAGCGGGCTACGCTGCCGACCAGTATCAGGCGTTTAACTTTTGCGGGATGATGTAGCGCGAGCTGCATCGCGACCATGCCGCCAAGTGACCAGCCAATGAGATTGCCCTGCGGCGGCAATGTTTCTGCGATGAGGTCGGCGAGATGTTTTATCGTGTAACTGCCGGTAGGCATCGGGCTGTGGCCGTGACCGGGCAGGTCAATGGCGTTTACGTGTGCGTTACTGGCAAGTGTGCGAGCGGTCTCTTCCCAGATGGTGCGATTGAACCCCCATCCATGCAGCAGCGTGATCGGTGTGCCGTTGCGACTGTTTGTAACTGGATTAAGCTCAGGCGGCATCGCGTTTGATCCCTGATTCAAGTGCCGCTAGCAGTCGGTCTATCTGTTGTTTGCTGTGATTGGCCGAAAAGGTGATGCGCAGTCTGGCACTGCCCTCGGCGACTGTCGGGGGGCGAATCGCACTGATCAGAATACCCTGCTGTAGCAGTTGCTCACTGATGCGCAACGCGTCCTCTGCGCTGCCGATCAGCAGCGGCTGGATCGGTGTCGACGATGGCATGATGTTCAGCCCCAGTTGTTCGGCGCCTTTTTTAAAGCGTTTGATCAATGTCTGTAGCTGTTCGCGCCGCCACTGTTCTGTCTCAATTAATTTAAGACTGGCCAGCGTTGCATGCGCCACGGCAGGCGGCAGGGCGGTGGTGTAGATGTAGCTGCGCGCCTGCTGGATTAACGTTTCGATGAGGTCATCACTGCCGGCAACAAACGCACCAAAGGTACCGAATGCCTTGCCGAGTGTGCCGACCAGTATCGGCACGTCATCACTGCTGAGTCCGCAGTGCTCGATGGTGCCGCGGCCACTGTTGCCAATCACACCGATGCCGTGGGCATCATCGACCATCAATGTCGCGCCGTATTGTGCCGCGCTGGCGGCCAGTGCCGGAAGCGGTGCAATGTCGCCATCCATGCTGAAGATGCCATCGGTAATAATAAAAGGGTGGCCTTGCGTTGGTTTGTCGAGCCGTTGCTTCAGTGCCGCGACATCATTGTGTCGGTAGCGGCGCAGTGTGGCGCCACTGAGGCGTGCACCATCGATG
>CALZIG010000166.1 GCA_945787585.1 uncultured Gammaproteobacteria bacterium
AAGCCAGAGGCTTGTTCGGCAAACGTGATTTTATTTATAACTCTGAAAATGACGAATATAAATGCCCGGCGGGTGAACGTGCCATCTATAGAACCACTCGACATGAAGCTGGGGTACTAGGGACATCCCCGCCGCAATTTTCACTTCCCTTTCAAGTCTTTGAATAAACTACTCTTCTGAGACACTTCATTTTTTTGGTTTCTGTGTTTCATCCGTCAAAGGGCGCAATATGTCCGCCATATTGATCACATTTCGCTCGGAACTGAAGCTGTACGTACCATTTAAGTTGACATTCACCCAAGCCACAGGCGATACCTTTTTCACTAACGCAAGATTCTTTTCATCGCCAATAGTTCTGAAGTGCACCAACAACTTGCTCAAGATCAGCGAGTTGAAGTAAATAATAGCATTGGTTAGTAATCGAGCACATTCATTCCAGATATCAATTTCCTGATCGGATGATCCCCGGAAACGATTGCCGTTGACCGAAGCAACGGCCCTGCGAAGCTGGTGATAAGCCTCCCCCCGGTTGAGCGCTCGCTGTACATAGCTGCGCAGACTTGCATCATCAATGTACTCCAAAATATACATCGCTTTGATCATCCTATCGTACTCCGTCAATGCCTGTAATAGAGGATCATTTTTACTGTAAGTCGATAACTTTCGTATTAACGAAGCCTGCGTTGTAGTTTTCTGCTGCAGCGAGATGACGATACGCTGTATCGTCTCCCATTCACGCTCAACTATGTGGGTTCGTATTGGTTTTTTAAGTGATAGCATGGGTTTATTGTCATCGCTATCATTGATGGTAAACAGGCCCTCAATGACTCGAGAAAACTGAGCATAGCGGGGTGCAAAGGTATAGCCGAAGAGATCGAGTAGTGCAAAATTAACGTGGTTCACACCATGTGTGTCCGTGGACAGTATCTCTGGCCTAATATCTGATGTGTTGTTGAATAGTAGGTCGAAGATATAGTGGGACTCATGTTCATTGGCACCAATAACCCGTGCATTGATCGGTGCGTGGTTAGCCACCAGCGTCATGGCCGAAACCCCTTTATTGGTACCAAAATACTTGGATGAGTACCGAGTTTTAAAAGTATGAAGTCGCGACTCAAATTTTTGACCATCGGCGCTCGCATGCAAGGTATTTTCCTGGATATTGTAGTATTGAAAAATCTCTAGGTTGGCGATGGCATTACTGATTGTGTCATTGGCCAGATTCAAAGTTTCCATACGCAGATAATTGGCTTGCGTTGACCGTAGTTCTTCGTAAGAACGATCTGATATATGTGCCATACGATACAAACCGTAATTGGTGCCATTGGCAACAATAGACGCCATCAGATTATTAGGATTCACCCGCTGTTTGGATGGCACCTGGCTAACATGCTCAAAGGCGTCTAGAAACTGCGTTTCCTGGCTCACAAATCCCAGAATATCGGCCACATCAATCTGTCTAATCTGCTCGAAAAATGGATTGTTCAATAGATTCTTAGCGCGCTTTGACGGAAGCCGCCACTGTGTTTTTCCGGTTCGAGCTCGCAGCACCACATTCTGGTTGTCACCATTCTGGATGCGATCGCCGACTAACGTAATTTTGTTGTCCAGGTCTTGCTGCAATGACTGCATCAGTTTCTTAGGAACCGTATCGATCCGATTTAGCAACGATTGCTTGATCAGTTTGTTTTTATGTTGCCAGGTATCATCATCCAGAAGGTCATCACTTAAACACCTATATTTAAGGGACTGAGGAATATATAGATGACCATCCAACTTGCCTTGAATCAGTAGATAAAGCAGTATTTCGAAGCGCTGAAGACTGATATCATCTTCCATTAAAACGAACGGCTGATGGCGAGGTTGGATAAGGCGCTTATCAACTTTATTAATAGTGTCATGATCGCGAAGGTCTGATTGGCTTTGTTCAATCTGAATGCTCAATGCCTGAGTGGTTGCAGACGGCTGAAACCGGAGGGCAAGAAAAATCGGCCGAAGTGTCTTCTCAATGAACTCCCGTTGTTGATCGTAATACTCCCAAACGTAATATCCAGGGGATCTCTTTTTATCTGAAAGATAAAGGCAAAGCGATTCAATATCCTTTGCACGAATAAGCTCTGTTGCCTGCTGTCGTACCACACCAAAGGGTACCGATTCATTGATGGATTCATCAATGAATAAACGTAACAGTACAGAAGCTTTGCTCACATTCGCTGCGGCATCATTCCATTCTCGGTATGCAGCATCCTTGGCATAGGTCTTACCACTTTCTTTCAGCTTCCTACAGTGATACACAAAAGCGTCCGCCATGTGCTCCGTTACTTGGTGATGTCGGGTATAGAGATAACAGACGAGGTAAAGATACTGCGTTGCTCTGTCAAAGCGACGCAGTTTGGTAATGGTGTAATAATTGACCATAGACGCAAAGTATTTGAGGTTGCTCACAGAGATACCGAGTTCTTTGACAAGCTTATTAATATCTTCGATAAAGGGTTCAATACGATGATGAGTTTTGAGTTCTTTCGTCAGCTCAAAAGCTGAAAAATTCTTGGCAGATCTACGGACTTCGCTCAAGGGTGTTGATGCATCATTATCGAGAAGGTCATCTAAGCTTACGGCCATAGTTTTCGAAAGTGAATCAGATATAATGTCACTGACTCTTTGCCGTTCAAAGCTAATTGCTTTACTGACCACTTTCTGTAGTACGGTATATTTTGGGATCGCAATTCGACCTTGAGTAAGGTAATCAATACTGCTGTCGAAGAGGTATCGTGCGTCAATCGATGTCGATGCAATTCTATGAGTGTATTGCTGTAGACTTTCTAATTTTTCATCGTCAATAAACTTGTAGTTAAGTAACTTGAAAATATAGCGATACATGCGCATTTTCTGTGCGGGGGAAATGCTGGAACGTTTCAGCTTCAGCCTAGGATAAAATTCAGATACTATGAAGCCCAAATCATTTTTAACCTCTGAGTAATTGAGATTGAGAACAATCGGCTTTATTTTGAAGTATCCCAACATCAGGATAAAATAGGCTTTGCTTCGCCTGCTGTGAATTGATTGAAGGATCTCCTTTTCTGGGTCACTTAGAGAGAAGTAATGTCGCTTTTCCTCAGTGGAGAGCTTGGGAGGCCCAAATAGATCCTTTATTTCAGAATCAAGAAGAATGGTCAGGCGTTTGCTGCTTAGGCTCATCTTGGCACCAAAAAGCCTGATCATAGCCTAGCAGAGCAAAAGTCACCCCAATATGAGCAAATCTGTAATATTTAGCATCTCGGATATCATTTATATTCAATCACTTAAGAGGGAAGTGAAAATTGCGGCGGGGATGTCCCTAGTACCCCAATATGCCGACGAAAAGCCGGAACAAGGTTATCAGATCCTGATCCGGCTCCCCGACGGCGAACTGCGCCGCTGCGATCGCACCGCCTGGCAGCAGTGGCGCCGTTGACGACCGCGCATTGACACCGCCGGTTTATGTGCGCTGGGAGCGGCGCCACGGGGGGTTTGCCCGTTATTATGAAGTGTACCTGCAGCGGGGTTAGCGCAGCTCGCCGACGTGAGCGCCCAACGGCAGCGACGCCAGTATCGATCAGCGCCCGCCCGCGTGTGAGGCGGGGCCGGAGAGCGAAGAGGAGAAGCCGGGGCCGTAAAAGCGTCTATCGCACAGGACAGGCGCTCAGTAGCCACCCGGTTAAATCGCAAGGATGCCCCTGTGCGTTAGCCGCGAACCCCCCGCTATCGAGGCGGTTTGATATGGCCAGACAACACGGCGACGTCTAACGCCACATCATCCATGGCCAAGATCTTGAAATAATCCTGTCGAGAAAACGAGTCGACTATGTCCCCATAACTTTCTAACAGTGAATTCTTTTCAATCATAGAAAATGCTACTTTATTCCAATCACTCGGTTTTAATGATCTTGGGGAACCTTGATAGTTCCATCCGTAATTCCCTGTGCCATTAGTTCAAGCAATTTCGCAAAACGATAGAATCCATCATATTGTTGGATTAGATGATCCATCTGCGCTTGTGTTGTAGAGTCCATCACAGTCTTAAAAGACTCCATATGATCGTAAATCGTAGT
>CALZIG010000167.1 GCA_945787585.1 uncultured Gammaproteobacteria bacterium
ACGGGGTTGCCCCCACTAGCACCTGAAGCTAGCGTGTCTACCAATTTCACCACCTCGGCCGGGTCTGTGTACGACAATGCGTAGACAGGGTGCGTGAAACACAGGGGCGCACTGTACCGATTGAGGGTCTTATTGTCAATCTCGTTTATATCGTTTAATTGCGGCTGAAACCGTCATTTTGGTGGGCATCTAAACCGGATGGCACCGCGCGCAGCGTTGAGGTTAAATCTTTGAAATTACTAGATGACGGCGGTTCTGCGCTATACTACGCGCCATGAGTAAAAAACCAACCGAAAAAGATCAGTTTGCCGCGCGCGAGGCACAGAAATACGCGAACCCCATTACCAGTCGTGAGGGCATTTTAGCGCTCCTTGAGGATTGCGACCGCCCCCTGAGTCGAGAGGCCATAGGCGAGGCACTTGAGCTGGTGAATGAGGATGATATTGAAGCATTACGGCGCCGTCTCCGCGCGATGGAACGTGATGGCCAGCTGGTACGTAATCGCCGCGAGGGGTACGCGCCGGCGAGTCGCATGGACCTGATTCGAGGGCGAGTGATCGGTCATCCCGATGGCTTTGGCTTTGTGGTCTCCGATGAAGGGGGCGATGATACCTTTCTCTCCGCACGCCAGATGCACGCCGTGATGCACGGTGACCGTGTACTGGTACGGGTCGTAGGGGTTGATCGACGCGGGCGCCGCGAGGGGGCGTTAGTTGAGGTCCTTGAGCACGCCCATCAGGAAATTGTCGGCCGCTTCTTCAAAGAGAGCGGCGTCGGTTTTGTCGAGTCGAGCAATAAACGGATCACCCATGAGATTGTCATTCCTGAAGATAAACAGGGCGGTGCGCAGTCCGGACAGATTGTTGTGGCGACCATTATTGAGCAGCCGACGCGTCGTTCACAGCCAGTAGGTCAGATCAGCGAAGTGCTGGGCGATCACATGGCGCCGGGGATGGAGATGGAGATTGCCGTCCGCACCCACGAACTGCCCAATGGCTGGTCACGTGAAGCGGAAGATGAAGCCGCCGTTTTTGGTAGTGAGGTGCCAGAGTCTGCCAAGGCTGGCCGAGAAGACATCCGTGAACTGCCGCTAGTAACGATTGATGGCGACGATTCGCGCGATTTTGATGACGCCGTCTACTGTGAAAAAGTAGGCAATGGCTGGAAATTGATGGTTGCGATTGCCGATGTATCGGCTTACGTAAAACCCGATACGGTGCTGGATCAGGAGGCGTGGCTGCGCGGTAATTCGGTCTATTTTCCTGAAAATGTGATTCCAATGCTGCCGGAGATCTTGTCGAATCACCTCTGTTCGCTGAATCCGGAAGTTGATCGTCTCTGCATGGTGTGCGAGATGTCGATTACCCCTGCGGGCAATCTGCGTAGTTATCGATTCTTCGAAGGCGTAATGCGCTCTCATGCGCGCCTTACCTATAGTAAAGTGGCGGCGATGCTGGTGGATGGCGATACTGATCTGTGCACTGAGTACGCGCCGCTGATGCCGCATCTGACCGAACTCTACAATCTTTACCATGCGATGCGTAAGGCGCGCAGTAAACGGGGTGCGATCGAATTTGATCGTGCCGAGACCCGCATTGTGTTTGGGGAAGGGCGTAAGATCGAACAGATTGTGCCGACCGTGCGTAATGATGCGCATCGCCTGATTGAAGAATTTATGATTTCAGCTAACGTGGCGACAGCGCGGTACTTTGAAGAAAATGAGTTCCCGATGGTCTACCGCATACATCAAAAACCGGCCGAGGAAAAACTGACAGACCTCAAGGCCTTTCTGGCTGAGATGGGATTGACGCTCGGCGGCGGTGAAACGCCGTCTGCCAAGGATTATGCGAAGGTATTGAACGAAGTACAGCAGCGTGAAGATCGACATCTGATCGAAACAGTATTGCTGCGGAGCATGAGTCAGGCGGTCTATAGCCCAGAGAATATTGGTCATTTTGGTTTAGCGCTGGAAGCCTATACCCATTTTACGTCGCCGATTCGACGTTATCCTGACTTATTAGTACACCGTGGTATTCGTCACTTAATCGCAGGTGGCACCGCAGAGACATTCAGGTATGACCTGGCCAATATGGAGATGGCGGGTGCTCATTGTTCCATGACCGAACGTCGCGCCGATGATGCGACGCGTGATGCGATCGACTGGCTCAAGTGTGAATATATGATGGATCGCGTTGGCCAGGAGTTTTCCGGCACGATAACGTCAGTGACCGGCTTTGGCCTGTTTGTGGAACTTAGCGAGGTCTTTGTTGAAGGACTGGTGCATATTACGTCACTTGATAATGACTACTTCCATTTCGATGCAAAACGTCATGAAATGAAGGGTGAGCGCAGTGGCATGGTCTATCGTCTGGGCGATTCCATTGATGTGCGCGTGGCACGGGTGGATTTAGATGAAAGCAAGATTGACTTTGCCCTGGCAGGTTCATCGGATGGTGATGGTAAAACAGAACATAAAAAGCAGGGCACTTCTAAAAAGCGTTCCGGTAAAAAAAGAGGGGCACGTAGCAAGGTAAAAAAAGAGGATGAAAAGACTACGGGTAAGGCTGATGATGTCTCTGCAAAAAAGAAAGCACGTCGTCGTCGCCGTTGATGCACAGCCTCCTTTAAGTCTAATTTTTTAGTGCTATGAATAACGTTTCAGATCGCGATTATCTGTTTGGTATCCATGCCGTCGCGGCGATGGTGGAAAAGGATGCGGCGCGTGTCCAGACGTTGTGGATTGCGCGTGAGGCGCAGAAAAATCAGCGTATCAAGCGGCTACAGAGCCTGGCAGACAAGGCTGGAGTGACGTTGCAGGGCACTACCAATGCCAGACTCGATGCAATGGTGGCAGGGGAGCGTCACCAGGGGGTGGTTGCCGAGTGCCATGCTGCGTCTTCAACACAACTGGCGTTGAACATTCCAGAATTACTGGCGGGGCTCGATGCCCCTCCATTCTTGTTAGTACTGGACGGGGTGCAGGATCCACATAATCTTGGCGCCTGTCTGCGAACGGCCGACGCCGCAGGCGTTCATGCGGTCATCATCCCCAAAGATAGAGCAGTGGGCATTACGCCGGTAGTGAGTAAAGTGGCGTGTGGGGCCGCAGAGCATGTGCCGTTGATTCAAGTCACCAATCTTGCGCGTGCGTTACGTCTACTCAAGGATGAAGGGGTGTGGCTACTGGGGGCGGATGAGGGCGGTGAAGTGCCTCTATTCAAGGCGGACCTCAAAGGACCGTTGGCGCTGGTGCTGGGTGCTGAGGGGCAGGGACTGCGACGCCTCACGCGTGAGCAGTGTGATGTGTTGATATCGGTGCCGATGGCGGGTTCAGTGTCGAGCCTCAATGTTTCGGTGGCGACCGGTGTGTGCCTGTATGAGGCGGTGCGTCAGCGCACGGAATAAAGTTATCCCGTTATGCAGATCTGGCGTTACGGAGTAGTAATAGTTGATCGATGCCGTGTTTAAAGGCATCGAAGATTACAATGCCAATCCCTTCGATCGCAGCGCGGGTAAAATGTCGACTTTCATCGCGTTTGAGCTGTTCGGTATAGTAGGCAATCTCTTCATCTGAAAAGTCTCGGTAGATATAATGCATCGACATGATGATCTGCTGGCGCAGTTCATCCTCAATGAGCTGAGTAGTACGGGTGACAATAGTTTGCATCTGTTGCCGATTGTTATCATTGTTAGTCCCTTCGCGTGCCATCATTAACTCACTCATACCGAGCATTAACATTTCTACAATCGAAATGACTGACTCAGTGCTCATCGAAGTGCGGTCGAGCTGCTGCATCAGCTGGGTGCGTTTTTCTGTGGGTGGTTGGTGATTTAAATCTGCAACAAAAGCAGTCATCTCTTTTTGCATGTCCTCTGATGATGCGGTGATCTCCGCGCCGATGATACGTTTCATCACTGGGTCGTTGTGCATGTTAAGCAGAGTGGTTAACGTGTCACTGTCGAGCTCACGGTTGAGATGCTGTTTGAGGGTGTTGTGAATTTTATCAGCCTCGAACTGAGAGAGGAGCAGGCCACTCTCTTCTTCGGAAAGTGCTGCACCGGGATTGCCTATTTTATGCTGCTTGAGCTGTGAGCGGATCTCTTGAGGAAAACTATCCAGGGCGTGTTTGAGTCCGGTGACCTGCATCAGTTGGATAATGTTCTGGTCTGATTCAGAGTGGGTTAATTCGTGGTGATTCTCTGTGCCGTGCAATGACATCGAGCTGATGAGTAGCAAGGTAAGCACGCTGGTTTTAATATAGGTAAACATAAAGCTTCCCCTTTGATGAAGGGTGTAACGCCGCTATTATCAATCAATCGCGGCACTTGTTTCATTGTATTTAATATGTTGGTTATCGGCATGGGGGAGGGAAGCTGAACCTCTTGAATGACTTGATTATATGAATAAGTTTATTATATTCAATTGTTTATAGATTTTTGAATGAGTTTCCAAGGCGCATCGACCGCGAGATTGTTTCGGGTGAAGGCAGCTGTGCAGGTAGAGTGATTGGTGCTCCCTAGGGGACTCGAACCCCTGTTCCCGCCGTGAGAGGGCGGTGTCCTAGGCCACTAGACGAAGGGAGCTTAGAATAAACCGATAGTAATTTACGATGAATTCAATAAAATTAACAAGATAGATCTCGGTTTTGCGGTATTATACGCACCAATGAGCGATGTACAAGCCGAAATGATAGTTGGCATTTAAATAAAAAGATTAGGATATATAGTTATTAATTCTACGATTATTCCCCGCCCAGAGCACACGTTATCGCGCTCCGGCATCTCTGAAAATGCACTGAAAGTGCTTTATCGTCTCAAGGACGCTGGCTACGAGGCCTTCCTCGTCGGCGGTGGCGTGCGCGACCTGCTCCTTGGGCGCGAGCCAAAAGATTTTGATGTCGCCACTGATGCCCACCCGGAAGAGATTAAAGCGGTGTTTCGTAACTGTCGTTTGATCGGTCGGCGTTTTCGTCTCGCCCATGTCCATTTTGGTCGCGAGATCATCGAGGTCGCAACGTTCCGTGCGCAGCATAGTGGCGACGAAGCCGGTGGCGTGATCGAAGAGGGCCGACTCGTGCGAGATAATGTCTATGGTACCGTCGAGGACGATGCCATTCGACGCGACTTCACTGTGAACGCACTCTATTACAATATTAAAGACTTCTCAGTGGTGGATTATGCGGGCGGTGTTGAGGATCTCGAAGCAGGGATGTTGCGCCTGATCGGTGAGCCTGAAGTGCGTTATCGTGAAGATGCGGTGCGTATGTTACGCGCCGTTCGGTTTGCGGCTAAACTCGGTTTTCGCATCCATCCTGAGGCCGAAAAACCGATCTTTGAATTGGGCCATCTGTTGACTGAAATTGCACCAGCGCGTCTCTATGAAGAGGTATTAAAACTGTTTATGGGGGGGAGCGCGGTACAGAGTTATGAACTGCTTGGCCATTATAATCTGCTGCAATATCTTTTCCCACAGACGGCCGCACTTCTCGAAAATGACCAAAGCGGCGTGTTTCATGCGTTGATCCTGCGTGCAATGGAAAATACCGATATCCGTATTGCCGCAGGCAAACCGGTCACCCCGGCTTTTTTATACGCGGTGATGATGTGGATGCCGATGCAGCAACGCGCAAAAGAGCTGCGCCGAGAGGGTATGACTGAGGTGCAGTCGATCTGTGAAGCAGGGGGTGAAGTGCTGTCCGAACAGAATCGTTATGTTGTGTTCCCTAAACGTTTTAGTCTGCAGACACGCGAGATTTGGCAGTTACAGCCTCGACTTAAACGCACTACCGGTAGCGGGCCGTTACGCCTACTGGGCCATCCCCGTTTTCGTGCCGCGTATGATTTTTTACTGCTGCGTGCTGAAGCGGGTGAATCTCATCAGGAGTTATGTGACTGGTGGACTGAATTCCAGGTAGAAAACCCGGATGTGATACCGCAGGCGGCGAGTCGTGCAGTGCCTAAAAAGCGCCCGCGCCGTCGGTCACGGAAAAAGCCTGCCGATACGACATCTGTCAGTGATTCGGGTGAATCAGCGTAACGCAGGCGGATCAGTGGGGTGGATGAAATGATAGCGCAACGCACCGAGGTCTGGATCGGTCTGGGCAGTAACCTTGATAATCCTGAACAGCAGCTTGGGCTGGCGTTAGCAGCATTATGTCAACTGGCGATGGATGATTCGTTGCAGTGCTCATCTTTTTATCTGAGTAAAGCGCTGGTTGCTGACAGGGCCAATGAAGCAAATGGGCAGCAGCCCGATTATGTTAATGCCGTTGCCCGCATGGAGACAACGCTTGCGCCGTACGACTTGTTAGCGCAGTTGCAATCAATAGAGACGCTACAGGGGCGGATTCGTAATGAATCAACAGCTCGTTGGTCGCCGCGCACACTTGATCTGGATATATTATTGTATGGTGACGTGCAGCTCGACACGCCAGCGCTGACACTGCCACATCCCGGGATCAGGCTACGAGAGTTTGTTGTTTATCCGATGTATGAGCTTGCGCCGACACTGGAAATTCCTGTTCTGGGTTCATTGGAGAAGTTGGTCAAGCGTTGTCCCATGCGTGGTATGAAATTATTGAACAATAACGTAGCAGGTGGCGCAGTTGAGAACGCCTCCTGATTATATCGTGGTTGAAGGGCCGATCGGTGTCGGTAAAACAAGTCTGGCAAAGAAGCTGGCGTCTACCTTTAATACCGAACTGTTACTGGAGGGGGCGGATCAAAACCCATTTCTTGAACGCTTTTACCAAAACCCGGAAAGTGCGGCGTTACAGACTCAGCTGTTTTTTCTGTTTCAGCGTGTACGTCAAATGGAAGCGTTACGTCAGGGAGACATCTTTCGATCGGTGCGCGTCGCCGATTTCCTCATCGAAAAAGATCGTCTCTTTGCACAGATTACGCTTGATGATGACGAATTGCGTCTCTATGATCAGATCTATAGTCAGATGGTGCTGGATGCACCCTGCCCGGACTTGGTGATTTATCTGCAGGCACCGATAGAGGTGTTGATGGAGCGCATTCTCAAGCGAGGCTTATCGCATGAGCGTTTGATTCAATCGGGCTACCTTAAAAAAGTGGTGGAATCCTATGCGCGCCTGTTTCACTATTACAATGCATCACCGTTATTGATTGTGAATGCAGCAGAGTTTGATCCAGTGAGCAACGAAAGCGATTATGAATCATTGCTGGAGCGTATCTGTACTATCACCAGTGGTCGCCACTATTTTAACCCATTGCCATTGACGTTCTAACGAGCCTTTATTTAAAGGCCAAACGAGGAAACTCATGATAGCTGCCATCACCCTTTCGACTCTGCGTGCGATGAAAAAGCGCGGTGAAAAATTTGCAACGCTTACCGCGTATGACGCAAGTTTCGCAGCGATACTTGAAGCGGCTGGTGTTGAAGTGATTTTGGTGGGTGACTCGCTTGGCATGGTGGTTCAGGGACATTCAACAACCGTGCCGGTGACGATTGATGAGATGATCTATCATGCGCGCTGTGTCCGTCAGGGTAGTGCCAATACACTGTTGATGGTGGATATGCCCTTTATGTCTGACGCCACGCCCGCACTGGCGCTTGCGAATGCCGCGCGCTTGATGAAAGAAGGCGGCGCACAGGTGGTGAAGTTAGAAGGCGGGACGGTGATCGTTGATACTGTGCGTCTGTTGAGTGATCGTGGTATTCCTGTCTGCGGTCATCTGGGGCTATTGCCGCAATCGATCAATAAATTGGGTAGTTATCGTGTGCAGGGAAAAGATGACGCCTCCGCACAACGCCTGCTTGAAGAGGCAAAGATACTGGAAGCGGCGGGTGCCGAGCTATTATTGCTGGAGTGTGTGCCTGCGGCGCTGATGAAGGCGGTGAGCGAGCAGTCAACGGTGCCGGTGATCGGCATTGGTGCGGGTGCAGATTGTGATAGTCAGGTG
>CALZIG010000168.1 GCA_945787585.1 uncultured Gammaproteobacteria bacterium
GAGCCACTTTCATGACCAACACGACGTCATCGTTCTCATCGGTCTGAATCTGCATTGCATAATGATCAAGCCCCTTACTGTTAGCACCTTCCTCTGAATTTGCAGGTGTATGCCAATGCTGAACGATCTTTCCTTCAATCGGTGCACGTGTCACGTAACTCCCCAGCCGATGCATCCGCATCTTCACGCTGATCGCATTACGTTTCAAATACTCGTCGTACACGCTATCGATCTGCAATATTTCAGCATCTGCAGGGGACACAACCCCTAATGGTGCTGCGGGGATCTCACGCGCGGGGTCTCGAAATATATAAACCAGTAACAGGCTCAGCAACCACAGTGGCAATGCAGCCAATAGACCAAAATAAAACTTGGCGACAAATCCTGATGCCACCATCGCTGCGATAAACAGCCAGCCTTCACTGGCGATATAAGTACGCGCAACGCGACTCATCGCGCTACCCCTGCGGTATAAAAATAAAAAGCCCCAATCCCGGCATGAATCCGGGCTTGAGGCTTTATCGCGTTGCAAGCGAGCATACTGCTTCTTAACAACGTAACGTCTGTATTAATCCTGACAAACCAGATTAGTATCAGACTTAATTCTTATCCTGATCAACCAGTTGGTTGTCTTTAATCCAGGACATCATGCCGCGTAGTTTGGCGCCTACTTCTTCGATACCGTGTTCACGACCAATGCGGCGCTTCGCCTTCAATGTAGCCGCCCCTGCCTGATTTTCAAGGATGAATTCACGAGCAAATTCACCGTTCTGAATCTCGGTGAGAATCTTTTTCATTTCTGCGCGGGTTTCATCGGTGATGACGCGAGGACCACGGGTCAGATCACCATACTCAGCGGTGTTTGAAATCGAATAACGCATGTTCGCGATGCCACCTTCATACATCAGATCAACGATCAACTTAAGCTCATGCAGACACTCAAAATAGGCCATTTCAGGGGCATAACCCGCTTCAACCAGGGTATCAAAACCGGCTTCAACCAGCGCACTGGCGCCACCACACAATACCGCTTGCTCGCCAAACAGATCGGTCTCAGTCTCTTCGCGGAAGTTTGTTTCAATGATGCCCGCACGGCCACCACCATTAGCACTCGCATATGAAAGAGAGATCGCCTTCGCATTCCCTGTCGCATCCTGATGGATCGCAATCAGTGAAGGCACGCCGCCGCCCTGGGTGTAGGTAGAACGCACCAGATGCCCCGGACCTTTGGGCGCAATCATAATGACATCCAGATCCGCACGTGGTTCGATCTGCTCATAGTGGATGTTAAAACCGTGAGCAAAGGCAAGTGCAGCACCTTGTTTGATGTTTGGCGCAACTTCATCACGATAGACAGCGGCTTGATGCTCATCCGGCACCAGAATCATCACTACATCTGCACTAGCAACCGCCTCAGCAACAGGCTTCACCGTCAGGCCCGCATTGCTCGCTTTTACCGCAGATGATGAGCCATCACGTAGCCCCACCACTACATCGACACCGGAATCTTTTAGATTATTCGCATGGGCATGGCCCTGTGAGCCGTAACCTAAAATGGCAACGCGCTTGCCTTTGATGATCGACAGGTCTGCATCTTTATCGTAATAAACGTTCATTCTTTATCATTTCCTCTTTCTAAATTTCACAAAATTCAAATTCGTTTAAGCCACTCGTATTCCCAAAGCGATTAGCGTCGATGGCGCAAGCCATTCAAACACTGACTCAGGGATATAAACTCTTTTCGCCGCGTGCGATTCCACTTACCCCGGAACGCACGGTTTCAATAATCTCATCAGCGTTAATTGCCGCGATAAACTCTACAATCCTGTCACCAGAATCGGTCAGCTCTATCGTATACGTAGTATCGGTGACATCAAGTATACGCCCACTAAAGATATCCGCGAGTCGCTTGTACTCTTCCCGGGCCTCACCAACGGCCTTCACTTTCACCAGCGCCATCTCACGTTCGATGTGTTCATCTTCACTCAAATCGACTAATTTGATGACATCGATCAGCTTATTGAGCTGTTTGGTGATCTGCTCGATAATCTCTTCAGAGCCACTCGTCACGATGGTCATACGTGACATTGAGCCATCTTCTGTCGGCGCCACCGTCAATGACTCGATATTATAACCACGCGCTGAAAAGAGGCCGGCCACACGCGATAAGGCACCCGCCTCATTTTCCATCAAAATAGATATTACATGTCTCATCGGGCTACACTCTACACCAGAATCATTTCATTGAGGCCAGCACCGGCAGGAATCATCGGGTAGACATTCTCCTCCTGATCGGTAACAAAATCCATAAACACCAGACGATCTTTCAACTTCATCGCCTCTTCCATCGCGCCATCCACATCAGCCGGATTATCGATACGCATGCCGACATGGCCATAACTTTCCGCAAGCTTGACGAAATCGGGTAATGCTTCCATGTAGGACATCGCATAACGACGCTTATAGAAGAACTCCTGCCACTGGCGCACCATCCCGAGATAACGGTTATTCAGCGCGATAATCTTGATCGGTAGACCGTACTGCAAACAGGTAGAAAGCTCCTGAATACACATCTGGATACTCCCTTCACCGGTGACACAGGCCACTGTCGCATCGGGATGCGCAAACTGAACCCCCATTGCCGCTGGTAGGCCAAAACCCATGGTGCCGAGGCCACCCGAGTTGATCCAGCGATAGGGCTTGTCAAACTTATAATACTGCGCCGCCCACATCTGGTGCTGGCCCACATCAGAAGTAACGAAGGCATCACCGTGGGTCGCTTTATAGAGCGATTCGATCACCTGCTGCGGTTTGACCTGCCCACTGTCGTGATCGTACTTGAGACAATCAACAGCGCGCCATTCCTCGATCTGATTCCACCAGCTCGCCAGCGCCTTCGCGTCAGGCTTTTTATCACCTGCTTTGAGCAGCTTAATCATCTCCTGAAGGACATTCGGGACTGAACCTACAATCGGCACATCCACCTTGACGTTCTTCGAGATCGATGACGGATCGATATCGACATGAATAATCTTTGCAGACGGACAAAACTTTTCAATATTGCCCGTCACGCGGTCATCAAAGCGTGCGCCGATGGCAATCAATACATCACAGTGGTGCATCGACATATTGGCTTCATAAGTTCCGTGCATGCCCAGCATGCCGACAAACTGTTTATCGGTTGCAGGATAGGCACCCAGCCCCATCAATGTGTTGGTCACGGGGTAGCCCAGCATCTGCGCCAGCTCAGTCAACTCCGCCGCGCCACGCCCCAGTATGACGCCGCCACCGGTATAAAAAATCGGGCGCTCGGCCGCAAGCATCATCGCCACCGCACGCTTGATCTGCCCTATATGACCGGTCACCACTGGATTGTAAGAACGAATCGAAACCGTGTCCGGGTATTTGAATTCAGCCTTCTCTGCCGTCACATCTTTCGGAATATCGATCACCACTGGCCCTGGACGGCCGGTGGTCGCGATATAAAAGGCCTTTTTGATCGTCTCCGCCAGCTCCGCAACATCCTTGACCAGAAAGTTGTGTTTCACGCAGGGGCGTGTGATGCCGATTGAATCGACCTCCTGAAAGGCGTCATTACCGATCATATTGGTCGGTACCTGACCGGTAATCACCACCATCGGGATAGAGTCCATGAAGGCGGTCGCAATCCCGGTCACGGCATTGGTGGCCCCAGGGCCAGAGGTGACGAGCGCGACACCAGGTTTACCAGTCGAGCGCGCATAGCCATCCGCGGCATGCGTCGCCGCCTGCTCGTGTCTGACCAGAATATGCTTAACGTCATCCTGCTGATACAGCGCATCATAAATATGCAGTACTGCACCACCAGGGTAGCCAAACAGATGTGTTACTCCCTCTTCTTTCAGGGAACGGACGAGAATCTCCGCGCCGGTTAATTCCACAGCTAGCACCCTCTTTGAGAAGTAAAAACACCCGTGAAAAACGGGTGACTTGAATACTTCATTTACGTATTAATATAAGGGAACGAATTTTAATAAGATTCGACCAAAAAAGATAGGGAAGAAAGCAGAAACTTCTGAAAATACAAGCCATTTCCGCCATTTGATACGGTTTTATGCTACAAACCGTTGAAAACCAACTATAACGAATGCAGGGGTATTCCTATGCCATTATTAAGAATTCAGACCAATATCACCATTGAGGAGAGCGCAGAACAGGCTATGCTAACGCAATTATCGGCCACCGTCGCCGATCAGCTTGGCAAACCAGAAGGCTACGTCATGGTGATGCTCGAAGGTGGCAAAGCGATGTTTTTCGCTGCGAATGATGATCCGGCCGCCTATCTGGAACTGAAAAGCCTCGGCTTACCGCAAGAAACCACGCCCGCACTCTGCGCCGCGTTATGCGAGGTGGTCAACCAGCAGCTTTCAATCCCGGCAGATCGTATCTACATTGAATTTTCCAGCCCACCGCGCCATATGTGGGGCTGGAATAACAGCACCTTTGGGTGACCTGCGCTTTTTTAGCCTTTACTCATCGATTAGATGGCGCTTTAGAAACTGCTGGGTTGCGTCCCACGCCTCATTGCTGGCCGCAACCTGATAGGTTTTATTCTGTGGGTTCACGAAACCGGCCGCTGCATTGACGCTGACCACATCAAGAATCTTACGCAGCTGTAACATCACTTGCTGAAACTCATCGACCTTGTCCATGCTGAGATTGAGATCCTGTCGACCAAACACCCCGAGTATCGGCACATCAATGCCGGCAATATCTTGTGCCGCACTCTGCGGCAATGCGTAAAAGGCGATCAGTGCATCAATATCCGCATCTTCATCCGCCGCCACCTGGTAACTGAATTTAGCGCCGTACCCCCACCCCATCAGTGCAACTTTGCGTTGTCGTTTTTTTAGATAATCCAGTGCGCCGTTGATATCGGCTAGCACCCATTCAGGATCGGTCTGCCCCATCACCTCGCTGGTCATCAGTTCATCGCGTACTCGACGGCCATCGTAGAGATCAGCCACCACTACGCGGTAGCCCTGTTTTCCCAGTCGATCCGCCCAGTTTTTTGCCTCCTGCGCCAATCCCCAGCGATCGTGTGCCAACGCGATGCCGATATCCGCATCTTCCGGGCCCGCCACATAGGCGTTAAACTGGGTGCCATAAGCCGTTTTCAGCGTGACCATTTCGGCACTGCTGTTACTCGCACAGAGGCAGCAGATGACCATTAACAAATACTTACGCAACATACGTATCCCCTGTCACTCGATAATCTCGAACGAAAAGCATACCTCAGAAGTGGTCATCGTGCCATCCAGCGATAGTGGCATCGATAATTAATGGGTGATAGATCATCGGCTATGACTCACGCAACGCCTGCATAGGTGGGTAATTCACTACCTTGCGCGTCCCCAGCACACCCGCGAGGCCGATGCCAACGCCACCGCCAATGATACCCAGCCCCCATACCCAGCCATTGAAGTGATATTCCAGTTGGAAAAGGTGCGTCGCCAGCAGATACCCCAGCAAGCTCGCCGCCAGCGCCGCCACCATCCCCGCCAATGCACCCAGCGTAATAAATTCAGCAATCACTGCATTCAACAGTCGCCTGCGCCCTGCCCCTAACGTACGCAGAATAACACTCTCGCGGATGCGCTCATCAAGCGTCGCATAGATGGAGGAGTACATCACCAGCAGCCCCGCAATCAACGTAAAGAGAAAGACATACTCTACCGCCAGCGTCACACGTTCAATGATGCGACGTACCTGTGCCATCACAGCAGCGATATCGATGACAGTGATATTCGGGAACTGCCGCACCATTTTATCGAGTATCTGGTACTCCGCTGCGGGCAGATAAAAACCGCTCATGTAGCTAGCCGGAAAAGGTTCCAGCAGGCCTGGTGACGCAATCACGAAAAAATTAGCGCGAAAGGAATCCCACTCAACGCTGCGCAGACTGGTCACTTTAGCGGTGACACGCTGCCCCTCAATGGTAAACGTCAGCATCTCTCCGAGAGATATCCCCAGCGTTTTAGCAAGCCCCTCTTCCACCGAAAATTGTGGCGTCTGATCGGTTGCGGACCACCACTGCCCGCTAACCAGTTGGTTATCTACCTGCATCTCCTCAGCCCACGAAAGATTAAACTGCCGCTCCATCAAACGCTGAGCCCGTGCGTTTTCATAATTATCAGGCAAGACCGACACACCGTTGATCTCGAGCAAGCGACCACGAATCATCGGAAACAGTTCCGGCGCCGTGATCCCGCGCGCCTCAAAAAAGGCGGTGAGTGGCGCGACCTGATCTGGCTGAATATTGATCAAAAATCGATTCGGTGCATCCGCCGGCAGACTATTGTCCCACTCCTGCAACAGGTCATCCCTAATCACAGAAAAAAGCAGCAGGACCATAATGCCAAGGCCAAAGGCAATCACTTGCGCCACACTGCTTAACGGTCGCCGGATCAGATGCGTAACGCCAAAACGCCACTCTGCAAAGAGATGATGACGAAACGCCGCCAACCCCTTCAATAACAGGAATGCGACGCCCGCCAATAACACTAGCGCGCCGACAATCCCGGCCAGCACATAGAAGCCCAGTTTAAGATCGCCCGCCTGCCATACAATCAACGCCGCCAATACGACAAACCCCAGCCCGTAGGTAGACAGACTGCGCGTCGGCAGCGCCCCCAGTTCGCGCCGCAACACACGTAACGACGGTACATTTTTTAGATGTAACAACGGCGGCAATGCAAAACCAAACTGCGTCACCAGTCCGGTCAACAGACCAAACAACACCGGCAACATCGACGGCGTCGGCAACGCGAAATCGGCCAGCGACCCCACAATCTCCACCAGCACATATTGCGCCGCAAATCCGATCAGGCAACCCATCGCACCGGCCAGCAAACCGAGCCATAACATCTGTAACATAAAGATCGACAGGATCTGCTGTTGCGAGCCACCCACGCAGCGCATCACCGCACAACTATCGAGATGACGGCGGATAAAACGTTGTGATGAAGTCGCCACTGCGACCCCGGCAAGCAATACGCTCACCATCGCCGCGAGCCCTAGAAAACGGCGGGCGCGTTCCAGCGCACTGCGCACTTCCGGGCGCGCCTCTTCAATCCCCTCAATGCGCGCCCCCGCTTGCAGCTCAAGTTCCACCACCGCACGAAACTTTTCGACTGCCGTCACATCCCCCGCAAACAACATGCGATGGCGCACGCGGCTCGCCGGGGTGATAAGTGCAGTGCGTTCAAGGTCGTCAATATTTAACATCACCCGCGGCGCAATACTGAAAAGCTGGCCACTGGCGCGTGCAGGCTCGTGCGTCAGGATCGCGGCAACAGTGAACTCGACCTCCCCCAGCATCAGACGATCCCCAACGTTGACGGCAAGCTGATCCAGCAGTTGCACATCGACCCACACCGTGCCGGTCTTTGGTACTGATGTGACACCACGGTCGGGGGCAAACCGTTCACTGGCGATACGCAGCTCACCGTGCA
>CALZIG010000169.1 GCA_945787585.1 uncultured Gammaproteobacteria bacterium
CAATACGTAGCAGTGACATGCCGAGTTGCTGCTGTAGTTTGGCAACGGTGTAGCTGAGTGACGATTGACTGCGGTGCAGTTTTTCAGCCGCCTGTGCGTAGCCGCCAAAATCGATGACCGCCTGTAGTGTGCGCCACTGTTCAAGTGTGACTTTCGGGTGACTCATTGCACTATTATCAAATAATTCGATAGTTATTAGCAAATATTTGCGCTTTTAAATCGAATATTTATGGGGATAATGGCACCCATCGAACAACAAGCGATCATGCTTGAGAAAAAAGGAGCGCAATCATGGAAAAACTAGCAACATTAACGGGACGTATTCTGCTCGGTCATATCTTTCTGCTGGCCGGTATCAACAAGATTGGCGGGTATGCCGCAACACAGGGCTGGATGGAAGCAATGGGCGTGCCCGGCATGTTACTGCCAGCGGTCATTGCGCTGGAGATCGGTGGTGGTCTGGCGTTGATACTTGGATTTCAGGCGCGCATCGCCGCGCTAGGACTGGCCGCTTTTAGCATCGCATCGGCGGTGATTTTCCACGCAGACTTTGCGGATCAGATGCAGTCGATCATGTTTATGAAAAACTTTGCGATGGCGGGTGGCCTGCTCTATGTGACAGCGTTCGGTGCAGGTGTATGGAGTATCGATGCACGCCTTGCACAACGAAAGTCAGCAGTAAGTGGCGTGACGGCGGTATAGTTAACGATAAAAGCAGGGAGTAGGTCATGGGAGTGTTGGTGAACGGTGAATGGCGCGATCAGTGGTATGACACCTCGAAGAGCGGTGGCGCCTTCATCCGCAGTGATACACAGTTTCGCAACTGGATAACCCCTGACGGCAGCACGGGTCCGACGGGTGAAGCGGGCTTTAATGCAGAGCAAGGGCGTTACCATCTCTATGTATCACTCGCCTGCCCGTGGGCACACCGGACACTGATCTTTCGTAAGTTGAAGCGACTGGAGGAGGTCATTGGGGTGTCGATCGTGGACCCTCATATGCTGGAACATGGCTGGGTTTTTAGTGGGAATTTTGATAGTACGTTTGATGACGTGAATGGGCATGATTATCTGCACCAGCTATATACCCAGGCGGCCAGTGATTATAGTGGGCGAGTGACAGTGCCGGTACTGTGGGACAAACAGCAGCAGACGATTGTAAGTAATGAGTCGTCAGAGATCATCCGTATGTTTAACAGTGCGTTCAATGCACATACCGGTGTTAAGGATGATTTTTATCCGCAGCATCTGCGCAGTGAGATCGATGAGATCAATGCAATGGTCTACGACAACATTAATAATGGTGTTTACCGCTGCGGATTTGCGACAACTCAAAGTGCTTATGAAGCGGCTTTTGATCAGTTGTTTGATGCACTTGATGAAATTGAACAGCGCCTGGATCAGCAGCGTTATCTGGTAGGAGCGAAAATTACCGAGGCGGACTGGCGACTTTTTACAACGCTGCTACGATTTGATGCAGTGTATGTTGGCCATTTTAAATGTAATCGCCAGCGCATTGCAGATTATCCAAATTTGGGTAATTACCTTAAAGAGCTATATCAGGTGCCTGGTGTTGTAGAGACCGTTAATATGACGCATATTAAACAACACTATTATTTTAGCCACGATATGATCAATCCGACGCGGATTGTACCAAAGGGCCCGATGTTGATTCTGGATGGAGCGCATGACCGGAATCGTTTTAACTAAAAAGGAGAAGAGCGATGAGCATGTATGAAAAAGGATCACCCTATAAAGTTGATGTTAACAAAGATGAGACAACTTACATTTGCCAATGTGGTTATAGCAATAATCCACCCTTTTGTGACGGTTCTCATACCGCGCATCCACCGGCGCAACCACTGGCATATGCGGCGGAAAAAAATGAGGCAATCTATGTTTGTGGCTGTGGACGCACGGATAATAAACCATTTTGCGACGGTAGCCATAATAAACAACAGGCGTAATCGTTATAGGTCACGTTGGGATGCGATAGTGGTTAAAGGAGATAGGCGATGATTAAGCGTCATATAGCAATGGAGATGAAAGAAGGTGACGGTGTTAATGTCAGACGCTTAATGCCGATTCCTTCGTTTCGTAACTATGATCCGTTTGTACTGTGGGATGACTTTACCATTACGCCTGGCCACGGTTTTCCTGATCATCCCCACAGGGGATTTGAGGCGATCACCTATCTTTATAGTGGTTCGATTAAACACACTGATAATCTTGGTAATAGCTCGACCGTAACAACAGGGGGCGCGCAACGTTTTACCGCAGGTAAAGGCATCGTTCATTCTGAGATGCCCAATGATGAAAAGGCGACACGTGGCATTCAGTTCTGGATCAACCTGCCTGGGCATCTTAAGCAGGTTGAGCCCGGCTATCAGCAGGTAGATGATGGTGACTTTCCGGTGATAGAGGTCGATGGTGGTCGAATCAAGATATTGGTGGGTGATGAATCACCACTAAAAATTATGACGCCTGTTCGTTATTTAGATATTGAGCTCAATGACAGCG